>NZ_JBFIIH010000093.1:0-17030 GCF_041601355.1 Neptunomonas sp. | reverse complement strand
AGGTATTTTGCGTGAAAAGGTTTTGTGCCTGATTGGTAACGGTGTAGTGCTGTCACCTGAGGCTTTATTGAAAGAGATGCGCGGTCTTGAAGCGGCTGGCGTGCCTGTGCGTGAGCGTTTAAAGCTGAGTCCTGCTTGTCCGCTGATTTTGCCATATCATGTGGCGTTAGATCAGGCGCGTGAAGCCGCAAGAGGCGAAGCTAAAATTGGTACTACTGGTCGTGGTATCGGGCCTGCTTATGAAGATAAGGTAGCGCGTCGAGGCTTGCGTCTATCTGATCTGATGGATGCTGAGCGCTTCGAAACCAAGCTTCGTGAAGTGATGAAATATCATAACTTTGTCCTGAAGAACTACTATCAGGCAGAAGAGGTTGATGTTGATAGCATGCTGGCTGAAGCGCTTGAGATGGCGGAGCAGTTGCGTCCATTGGTTGCCGATGTTACCGCTATCCTTCATAAGATGCGTAAAAATGGTGAAAATATTATGTTTGAAGGGGCCCAGGGCTCTTTGTTAGACATTGATCATGGTACTTATCCATTTGTTACCTCTTCTAATACGACGGCGGGTGGCGCATCAACAGGTTCCGGTTTTGGGCCGCTGTATTTAGATTATATTCTGGGTATCACTAAAGCTTATACAACAAGAGTGGGTAGTGGTCCGTTTCCGACTGAGCTTGGGTGTAAGGTTGGTCAGCATCTGGGTGAACGCGGTCATGAGTTCGGTGCTACTACAGGTCGTTCGCGTCGTTGCGGTTGGTTTGATGCGGTGGCGCTTAAGCATGCAATTCAGGTTAACTCTGTTTCTGGTATCTGCCTTACTAAGCTGGACGTACTGGATGGGCTTGAGGTAATCAACGTATGTATCGGATATCGCGATGCAGACGGCAATCGTGTTGAAACGCTTACCGGTAGTGAAGATTATGAAGCGGTAGAGCCTATTTATGAAGAGCTGCCAGGTTGGAGTGATTCAACAGTAGGTGCGCAAGCATTGGCTGATTTGCCAGTGGCGGCCCGAAACTACATCACTCGTCTGGAAGAGTTGCTCGAAACGCCTGTTGATATTATCTCTACAGGCCCTGATCGTATTGAAACGATTGTGTTACGGGATCCGTTTACTGTTTAGTGGATACTTAAGCAAAAAAAACCGGCATTTGCCGGTTTTTTTATAATCAAATTATTACTCTTCGCTGCTTTGGCGGATAGCTTTTAGTAAGGCTTTGAACAGTTTAGGGTTGGCGGCGACGGTGTTGCCGTTTTTGCGGAAATCGTTACTCCCTTTAAAATCACCGAGCAGTCCGCCTGCTTCTTGAATGATTAAAGCGCCGGCGTTAAGTATTTGCGGGTCAGTCTTGATCTGTATGAACCCGTCAAGGCGTCCTGCGGCGGTATAGGCCATGTTTAATGCTGCAGATCCACTATTGTGGAAAATAGCATTAGCACTCTGAAGTTGGCAGAGAATTTTTTTAAACGTTTCAAAATGGGCTTTTTCAGAGGCGCTGTTTAAAAAGCTTGATCCTATGATGGTTTGCTCTAGTAAGCGTTTGTTGCTGACGCGTAGGCGTTTTCCATTAAGGTGGGCACCGTTGCCACGACTGGCCGTAAACTCTTCGCCAGTAATTGGGTTGAGAATAACTGCATGCTCTATTCTGCCTTTCATTTCGGCAGACATGCAAATAGCGAACACAGGGAGTCCGTTGGAAAAGTTAGAAACACTGTCAATCGGATTGATATGCCATGTAACATCCGTGTTCTCTTCCAGCGATTTATGTACGCCGGAAAACTCACCGATCAGCGTGTGAGCTGGGTAGGCTTTTTGGATGGAATAAGCAATCGTCTGTTCCGCTTTGGTTGCTGTTTCATTTAGGAAGTCGCTGATGCTGGATTGCTCTGATTTTATCAGGTCAATTCGTTCAGCAGAGCGTGCAATCTGTTCGCCAGCGATGCGCGCAGCACGAAGCGCTATATTTAACATGGGTTGCATTAGTATTTGGGCTCAGTTTGGATAGCAAAGCATAATTATACAAAAGCTGGCCCTCTGACAGAACACCTTAGTGCCATTCTGTTAAACTATTGGTCGATTTATATGTGAAGTTGGTTATGAAATTAGAAAATATACGTATTGTTCTCGTAAATACGTCGCATCCTGGCAATATTGGTGGTGTGGCGCGCGCCATGAAAAATATGGGGCTTAGTGATCTTTCTCTTGTTGCGCCGAGAATTTTTCCTTCTGGTGATGCCGATGCGCGTGCTGCAGGTGCTGCAGATATTTTGCGTTCGGCTTCTGTTGTGGCGTCGCTGCAAGAGGCGATTGCTGATGCGCATCTGATTGTCGGGGCGAGCGCGAGGGGGAGGAATATTCCATGGCCGGTTATGGATCCGCACGAGTTGGCAGGCGTTGCTTCTTCTTTGCGGGATACTCAAAAAATGGCCATCGTATTTGGTCGTGAAGACCGGGGTTTGACTAATGATGAGTTACACTTGTGTCATCATCATGTGCATATCCCTTCCGTTGAAGGTTTTAGCTCGCTTAACCTTGCTGCTGCAGTGCAGGTTATTGCCTATGAGTTGCGCATGGCTCAGCTGAAAGGTGCTGGCGCGCCAACTCAGGCCCCTCAATGGGGGACTGATTGGGATGTGGAGCTTTCACAGCATCATGAGTTGGAGTTATTGTTTGAACATCTTGAGAAAGTATTGGTGGAAGTTGATTTTCTTGACCCGCAAAGTCCACGTCATCTGATGCCACGGCTCAGGCGCTTATTCCAGCGTGCTGTTCCAGATAAGGTGGAAGTGAATATTTTGCGCGGTATGCTGAGTCATATTCAGAAAAAAAATGATCAGAAATAGGGTGTCTTAAGGTTACGTTTTTATCATTACGGACATTGTGTCGTAAAAGTGATAAATTGTAGCGCCTGAAAAAATAATGTCCTACTTAAATACTCGGATAAATACTTGACTAAAATTGTCGGTTAATAGATAATTTCACTCAAGATTCAGAACGAATGGCGGGTGTCTATGCGACTGACAACTAAAGGGCGATATGCGGTTACAGCGATGCTGGATTTGGCTCTGCATGAAGGGCAGGGCCCTATCAGTTTGGCCGATATCTCTGAACGGCAAGGTATTTCCCTGTCATATCTTGAGCAGCTTTTTGCGAAATTACGCAGAAATGAACTGGTCAAAAGTGTCAGGGGTCCTGGTGGGGGTTATCAGCTTAATCACGAGAAGCAGGCAATTAGTGTTGCGCAAGTGGTTGATGCTGTTAACGAATCCGTCGAAGCGACTGGCTGTGCTCGTCAAGGCGATTGTCAGAGCGGAGAAACCTGTCTGACACATCACTTGTGGTGTGATTTGAGTAACCAGATTCACTCTTTTCTAAATGGTATTTCACTAGCGGATTTAGTGGTAAGAAAAGATGTAAAAGATGTGGCTGACAGGCAAGATCGTCGCCACAGTAGTCAGGTATTCCTGACTGCAACAGACTCTTTGCTGGCTGATAAGGCCGCTGTATAAATATGTGCTGGAGCTAAAGAATGAAGTTACCTATCTATTTTGATTATTCGGCAACAACCCCTGTTGACCCTCGCGTAGCGGACAAAATGGTTGCTTGTCTTACGTTGGACGGTAATTTTGGGAATCCTGCGTCCCGTTCGCATCTGTTTGGATGGAAAGCTGAAGACGCAGTCGAGACGGCGCGTAAGCAAGTCGCTGATCTTATAAGTGCAGATCCGCGTGAAATAGTTTGGACATCAGGAGCGACTGAATCTGACAACCTGGCTATTAAAGGTGTTGCCCATTTCTATCATAAGAAAGGCAAGCACATTGTTACGTCAAGAATTGAACATAAAGCTGTTTTGGATACTTGTCGTCAGTTGGAGCGTGAAGGTTTTGAAGTTACCTACCTGGATCCTGATTCAGAGGGTTTGATTCATCCCGAAGTGGTTGCTGATGCAATCCGCGAAGATACAATTCTGGTCTCATTGATGCATGTTAATAATGAGATCGGGACGATTACAGATATTGCCGCAATTGGAGAAATCACCCGTGCTAAAGGTGTTATTTTTCATGTTGATGCAGCTCAAAGCGCAGGTAAAGTTGAAATCGATTTGTCAAAGCTGAAAGTTGATCTGATGTCTTTCAGTGCGCATAAGATTTATGGTCCTAAAGGTATTGGTGCACTGTATGTGCGTCGTAAGCCGCGTATTCGTCTGGAAGCGATGATGCATGGCGGTGGTCATGAGCGCGGTATGCGTTCTGGTACCTTGCCGACCCATCAGATTGTGGGTATGGGAGAAGCCTTCCGTCTCGCTAAAGAGGAGTTGGCTGCTGATAATGCACACATGTTGTCACTGCGTAACCGTCTGTGGGAAGGCCTGAAAGATATGGAAGAAGTCCATATTAATGGTTCCTTTGTGCAGCGTGTTCCTGCCAACCTGAATATCAGTTTTGCTTTTGTTGAAGGCGAATCCTTGTTGATGTCATTGAAAGATCTGGCGGTATCTTCAGGCTCTGCCTGTACATCAGCCAGTCTTGAACCGTCGTATGTGTTGCGGGCGCTGGGGTTGAGTGATGAATTAGCCCACAGCTCTATCCGTTTCTCGTTTGGTCGTTTTACGACAGAAGAAGAGATTGATCATGCGATTGGGCAGTTGAAGACCGCAGTGAGTAAGCTTCGTGAGTTATCACCATTGTGGGATATGTATAAAGACGGTGTGGATTTGAGCAAAGTTGAGTGGGTTCACCACTAAAGTATTGCTTAGACTAATTGGAGGTTGATATGGCTTATAGTGAAGAAGTACTCGAGCATTACGAGAATCCGCGTAACGTCGGTAAAATGGATGATAATGATAGCCACGTAGGTACAGGTATGGTGGGAGCGCCGGCCTGTGGTGATGTGATGCGTTTGCAGATTAAAGTCAGCGATGAAGGCATTATTGAAGATGCTAAATTTAAGACATATGGCTGCGGTTCAGCGATTGCGTCCAGCTCGCTGGTGACTGAGTGGGTTAAGGGTATGACGCTAGAGCAGGCGTCTGAACTTAAAAACACACAGATCGCTGATCAGTTGGCATTACCTCCTGTGAAAATTCATTGTTCGGTTCTGGCTGAAGATGCCATCAAGGCAGCAGTTGAGGATTACAAGAAAAAGCAGTCTTAACATTATAAGCCTGCGTTGAATTACCTGGCCATGCCATGCATGGTCAGTAGGAAGGTATTATGGCAATTACAATGACACCAGCGGCAATTAAACATGTGGCCGGTTATATCGAGAAGCGTGGTGGTGGCTTCGGCATCCGTGTCGGCGTAAGAACATCCGGTTGTTCTGGCATGGCGTATGTGCTTGAGTTTGTTGACCAGCAGGAATCGGAAGATCAGGTTTTTGAAATGGATAGCGGCGTCAAAGTTGTTATCGACCCGAAAAGTCTGGCTTATCTGGACGGTACAGAATTAGATTTTGTTAAGGAAGGATTAAACGAAGGCTTTGCGTTTAATAATCCTAATGTGCGTAGTGAATGTGGCTGCGGTGAAAGCTTTAACGTTTAGTCGTCTCTGATGTAGAAGTATGGATATTCAACAGAATTATTTTTCCTTTCTGGGTTTGCCTGAAAGTTATAATATTGATCTTCAAGCGCTTTCTGCACGCTATCGTGAATTGCAAAAAACACTGCACCCTGATCGTTTTGCTCATCTTTCTGAGCGGGAAAAAAGGATGTCGGTTCAATACACGGCGTACCTGAACGAGGCCGTCACTACTCTAAAGTCTCCTCTGGGGCGAGCTCAATATCTGCTTCATTTGAATGGTATTGATACGATAAGCGATGCCTCCGTAAAACTGGAGCCGGCTTTTCTTTTTGAGCAGATGGCGCTCAGGGACGATCTGGAAGATATCAAGGCGCTGGTTTCACCGGAAAAGGCTTTGGGCCTGTTTATGGATAAAGTGACCGGGCAATTGCTTGAGTATCAGAAATCGTTTTCTGACTGCTTTGATGTCAGAGATGCTGAATCGCTCAAAATGGCGACGGCTATCGTTCGAAAGATGCAGTTTATGGTAAAGCTTCAAAAAGAGATTGAGCTGGTTGAAAATGAGCTTGATTAACAGGTGAATATATAATTATGGCATTACTACAAATAGCCGAGCCTGGTCAGAGTTCTCTGCCGCATCAGCACCGTCTTGCTGTGGGCATAGATCTCGGCACGACTAATTCGCTGGTAGCTACTGTGCGCAGTGGCGAGGCAGTAACACTTCCGGATCATGAGGGGCGTCATTTGCTGCCTTCTGTGGTTCGCTATTTAAGCGAAGATGAGGTGGTTGTCGGTGCTGCAGCGCGTGAATACGCTTCTACCGATGCATATAACACCATTGTTTCTGTTAAACGCTTGATGGGGCGTGGAATCAAAGATGTTGCTGCTTTGGGAGAAGTTCTTCCGTATGAGTTTGAGGAAGATCAGGGTGGCATGCCTTTCATAAAAACAGTAGCGGGTGCGAAAAGCCCTGTTGAAGTTTCCGCTGATATCCTGAAGGTCCTGGTGCAGCGCGCAGAAGAGTCGCTCAAGGGCGACCTTGTGGGTGCGGTTATTACTGTGCCTGCTTATTTTGATGATGCCCAGCGACAAGCGACAAAAGATGCAGCAACCCTGGCTAATATTAATGTATTACGTTTATTGAGTGAGCCTACGGCGGCAGCGGTAGCGTACGGACTTGATCAGAAAGATGAAGGCGTCATTTTGGTGTATGACCTTGGTGGTGGTACCTTTGATGTTTCGGTATTGCGTTTAACAAAAGGTGTTTTTGAGGTATTAGCTACCGGAGGTGATAGCGCTCTGGGTGGTGATGATTTCGACAGAGCGTTGGCTGAATGGTTGGCCGCGCAAGCTGGCGTCACCACGGAAATGACGGCGGGCCTTTCTCGTCAGTTAATGGAGCAGGCGCGTGAGGCTAAAGAGCTGCTAACTGTTGAAGATCACGCCAGTATTAATCTACAGATTGCGGGTAAAGAAGTGTCTGTAGATGTATCCAAAACACAGTTTGATGAGCTGATATCCGTACTTGTTGATAAAACAGTACGTGCTTGTAAACGGGTTGTCAGGGATGCGGGCATATCGCTGGATGATGTTCAGGATATCGTCATGGTAGGTGGTTCAACCCGGGTACCATTGGTGCGCGAGCGAGTTGCAGCCTTGTTCGGTCGTCCATTACATGTGGATATTGATCCCGACCGTGTTGTTGCCATTGGCGCAGCAATCCAGGCGGATGTGTTGGCCGGTAACAAACCAGACTCCGAAATGTTGTTGCTCGACGTGATCCCACTCTCGTTGGGATTAGAGACGATGGGCGGTTTGGTTGAGAAGGTTATTCATCGAAATACTTCGATTCCTGTTGCTCGAGCGCAAGAGTTTACAACGTTCCAGGATGGGCAGACAGCGATGGCTGTTCATATTCTGCAGGGAGAGCGTGAGTTGGTTGAGGATTGCCGTTCGTTGGCTCGCTTTGTATTGCAGGGTATTCCGCCAATGGTGGCAGGTGCGGCTAAGATTCGAGTGACGTTTCAGGTAGATGCCGATGGGCTGTTAAACGTTGAAGCTAAAGAGCTTTCGACGGGCATTGAAAGCAGTATCCAGGTTAAGCCTTCTTATGGTCTGAGTGATAGTCAGATCGCTGATATGCTTAAGGCTTCCTACTCTTCAGCAGAAGAGGATAAAGAGAAGCGCTTTTTGCGAGAGCAAAAAGTCGATGCGGATCGTCTGATATCGGCTTTGGAGCAGGCGATTGTAATAGATGGTCAGGCGCTGTTAACCGCTGATGAGCGTAAAGAACTGGAATCTGAAATCGACTTATTAAAAGAGATCAAAGCGGGTTCCGACGCACGCGAAATTGAGTTGGGTGTGGAGCGTTTAGCCAAAGTTAGTGATGAATTTGCATCGCGTCGTATGGATTTGAACATCCAGCGGGCACTGCAGGGGCATAGTATTCAGGAAATTGAGGAGATTACATAGGTGCCGCAGATTATTTTTCTACCCCATGATGACTTGTGTCCTGATGGTAAGGTAATAGATGTTGAGCCAGGCGTGACTATTTGCGATGCAGCTTTGGCCAACGGTATCGAGATTGAGCATGCGTGTGAAAAATCCTGTGCTTGCACAACATGTCATGTGTTAGTTCGTGAAGGTTTTGAATCGCTTGATGAGTCGGATGAGCTTGAAGACGATATGCTGGATAAGGCATGGGGGTTGGAGCCAGAGTCTCGCCTGAGTTGTCAGGCATGTGTTGGTAATGAAGATTTGGTCGTCGAGTTGCCTCGCTATACCATAAATCAGGTGTCTGAGCGTCATTAAGGAGAGATCGTATGAATCTTAAGTGGGTTGATGTGCTTGATATTGCGATTGAATTGACTGAGAAGTATCCGGAAGTTGATCCTCTTAAAATTAGCTTTCCGGACTTGTACCAGAAAGTGATGGATCTTGAGGAGTTTGATGATGATCCTGATCGCTGCGGTGAGAAGATACTAGAAGCAATTCAGATGGCTTGGATAGAAGAGCAAGATGAATAAAGAAACAGCCCGGTTTACCGGGCTGTTTCTTTTACGGTATGTTGTGGCTTGTTGTCCCCTTCGCGTATAATGGCGTGTTTTTCAGAAATATCCTTAGGGGAAAGTACAAATGGCTATCGAACGCACATTATCAATTATCAAGCCTGATGCCGTGGCTAAAAATGTAATTGGTCAAATTGAATCTCGTTTTGAAAATGCGGGTCTTAAAATTGTAGAAATGCAGTTGAAACAGTTGAGCAAAGAAGAAGCGGAAGGTTTTTATGCTGAGCATAAAGAGCGCCCTTTCTTTGCTGACCTGGTTAGCTTCATGATTTCTGGTCCTGTTGTTGTGCAGGTGCTGGAAGGTGAAAATGCAATTTTAGCAAATCGTGATCTGATGGGTGCGACTAATCCTAAAGAAGCTGCAGCAGGTACTATTCGTGCTGATTTCGCTGAATCTATTGATGCGAATGCTGTACACGGTTCTGACTCCGCTGCTTCTGCAGCACGCGAAATTGCATACTTCTTCGGTAAGTAATGATTGCTAGCATGCAGAGAAGACCTCTTTTCTGCATGTCTTTAAATTTATAGGTGTGATAATGACTGAATCCATTCCCAAAACTAATCTATTAGGGATGTGTCCTGAAAAGCTGGAGGCTTATTTCGCTGAACTGGGTGAAAAACGTTTTCGTGCTACTCAGGTCTTGAAATGGATGCATCAGCTAGGCGCTGAAACTTTTGATGATATGACTAATATCAGTAAATCGTTACGCGAGAAGCTGAATCAGGTTGCTGAAATTCGTGAACCTGAAGTTGTTATGCAGGATGTATCTAAAGACGGTACACGCAAGTGGGTTATCCGCGTTGAGGGTGGTTCTTGTGTTGAAAGCGTCTTAATTCCTGAAGGGGACAGGGCAACGCTGTGTATTTCATCTCAAGTGGGCTGCGCACTCGATTGTAGTTTTTGCTCGACAGGTAAGCAGGGATTTAATCGAAACCTGACCGCATCTGAAATTATCGGGCAAGTACGTATTGCTATTAAGTCTTTCGGTCCCATGGATCCTGCTCAGCCCAGACGTGTGACTAACGTTGTTTTTATGGGTATGGGTGAGCCGTTGATGAATTTTGATAATGTCGTCAGCGCCATAAAATTAATGATGGAAGATAATGCTTACGGTTTGTCTAAACGTCGGGTGACGTTAAGTACGGCGGGTGTTGTTCCGGGAATTGATAAGTTAATAGAACAGACAGATGTCTCTTTGGCGATTTCTTTGCATGCGCCGAACGATGAATTAAGAAATCAGTTGGTGCCTATTAATAAGCGTTATCCGATTGAAGAGTTAATTGCGGCTTGTAACCGCTACCTTGAAAGGCTAAATGATAGAAGGGTTATTACAGTAGAATATACATTGATGGCTGGTATTAATGATCAGCCTTCACAGGCTAGAGAGTTAGGGCGGTTGTTGAAGCGTTTACCTTGTAAGTTAAATCTAATACCTTTTAATCCGTTTCCTAATTCAGGATATGAGCGTCCTTCAGAAGACGCTATTCTTGCATTTAAACAAATCATGTTAAAAGCGGGTATTATGACAACCGTTCGTCGTACCCGAGGTGCTGAAATTGATGCCGCTTGCGGGCAATTGGTTGGCCAGGTTGAGGATAGAACCCGCCGCAGTCAGAAATATATACCGATTGTTCAGGAAAGCTCTGTTTAGCTGTTATTCATACCAGTCGTAAAGGAGTTACCGTAAGTGAATAAAGCCTATATATTGATGGGATTGTTTTTCGCTGTTTTTTTATCTGGTTGTGCTACGCCACAATCGGATTCTGTTGCTATAAATAAAAACACGGTTTCTTCTGAGGGGGCGTTGCAGGCTTACACTACGCTAGGATTGCAGTACCTTCAAACCGGTGATTCAGTGAATGCTAAATCTGCTGTGCAGAAGGCGTTGGATATTAATCCTAAATATGCTCCCGCATTTAACGCTTTAGGTCTGATTTTTCAAGTTGAAGGTGAAATTGCTCTGGCAGAACAATATTATAAGAAGGCTATTGCGCAGGAACCCGATTCGGCGATGTTTCATAATAATTACGGCGCGTTTTTATTCTCAGAAAAACGCTATCAGGAAGCCTGTGTTGAACTGGCGAAAGCAACCGAAGATCCCTTCTATAATAACAGATCTCAGACATTTGAAAATTTAGGACGTTGTTACCAGGAGATAGGGCGCACTGATGTCGCTATTCATGCGTTTGAGAGATCATTGAAAACGGGTGGAGCCCGGCCATTGGCACTTGTGGAATTATCAGATATTTATCTGTCGACAGGGAATGTACTTAAGGCAGAGGAGTATTTTTCACAGTTTACTGAAATGGTGAATAGTAAAAGAGTTAATCATTCTTCTAAAAGTTTGTGGGTTGGGATTAGGCTGGCAAGAGAGAATAATAAAGTCTCCTTGGCAACTACATATACTTTATTGCTAAAGAATATGTATCCTGAATCTGACGAATATATGCAGTATAAGGAGTCAGCTAGGTGAGTAGCGTTCCAGATGAAAGTATTGTACAAAACGGCATCCAGTTGCCGGGTGAGCGTTTGCTTATAGCACGAGAAGCGCAAGGCTTGAGCCAGCAATCGATTGCGGATGAGTTACACCTGCCTGTTCGTTATATTCAATGGATAGAGGAGGGTAGTTATGACAAACTTCCGAGTTTCGTTTTTGCCAGGGGTTATATTCGCGGATATTCGAAGATTGTTGGCATAGACGGATCCTCGCTTATTGAGCTCTTTGATCAATTGAGCGGTTTGTCTTCTAAAAAGGAACCGATTCGATCCGTCACAAGAATTCAGCAGCAAGTTAAGCTGGGTGATCCGGTCATGCGTTGGTCAAGTTGGCTTTTTCTGCTTGTTATTGTTTCGGCGATAGGCTGGTGGTGGAAAACACAATACAGTCTTGCTCCGGTTGATGGGGTGGGGTCTGATGTTTCTGCTATAACAGCAGAAATGAGTGATGATAAAACCTTAGTGTTACCAAAATTTGAAGACTCATTAGAAGGTTCAGTTGTGTCTGAAGATGCTAATGCTGAGATGCTGGTTGAACAAAATACTGCCGAAGAGCCTCAGTACTTATCTGAAGAGGATGTAACAAATTTACAGAGCACGCTGAGCGCCGGGCCTGATACTGATGTCAGTTTGCCGGTAGTAGAGGATGTGCCCGTAGCAGTGTCTGATAAGTTGCAGATAACCTTTACAGATGATTGTTGGCTTACGGTCAAGGATGCAGATGGTAAAACTATATTTAATAACTTGCGCAAGCAGGGGCAGTCATTAAGTCTTTCGGGAAAAGAGCCTTTACGCGTGTTGATTGGGCGTGTTTCCGCTATTGATCAGGTACTTTATAATGGCGTTGCTGTTGATCTTGCACCCCATAATGACAAAAATGTAGCAAAATTTTCGCTTCCTTTGAATTGACGTTTTTAAAAGAGAGAACAAAGTTTGGCCAAAGTTAAAGCCATCCGGGGAATGAATGACATTCTTCCTCATGAGACGCCTGTCTGGCAATATTTAGAGCGTCAGGTGAGAGCTGTATTATCCAGCTATGGATACAGTGAAATTCGCATGCCCATTGTAGAACAAACGGATCTCTTTAAGCGCTCTATTGGTGAGGTGACCGATATTGTCGAAAAAGAGATGTATACGTTTGAAGACCGTAATGGTGAAAGTCTGACATTGCGACCCGAAGGTACGGCTGGCTGCGTACGTGCCGGTGAAGAGCATGGTCTGCTATTTAATCAGGCTCAGCGTTTTTGGTATCAGGGACCGATGTTTCGTTACGAAAAGCCTCAAAAGGGGCGCTATCGTCAATTTCATCAAATTGGTGTTGAAACATTTGGTATGTCTGCGGCAGATATCGATGCTGAAGTCATTATGCTAAGTGCGCGCTTATGGAAAAATCTTGGTATTCTTGATGCATTGACTTTGCAGTTGAACTCTCTTGGTAGTAATGAGAATAGGCTCAAGTATAAAGAAGACCTGGTTGAATACCTGATGCAATTTCACGATCGGCTCGATGACGATAGTCAGCGGCGATTAAAAAGCAATCCATTGCGCATACTTGATAGCAAAAATGAATCAACTCAAATGATTCTGAGGGATGCGCCAGTATTGGCTGATTATCTTGATGATGAGTCTCGGGAGCACTTTTCGCGCTTAACTGATTTATTAGATCAGGCGGGTATCCATTACGAGATAAATTCACGCCTGGTGCGTGGCCTGGATTATTACTGCAACACGGTATTTGAGTGGGTAACCGACAAACTCGGCGCTCAAGGGACTGTTTGTGCTGGCGGCCGCTATGATGGTTTGGTGCAGCAGCTCGGAGGGAAGGCGACTCCTGCGGTTGGTTTTGCGATGGGTATAGAGCGGTTGGTGTTGTTGCTCGAAACGTTGGATGCCATACCTGAATCTGAAAAAGTGTCGTTTGACCTGTATCTGGCTGCGGAATCAAAAGAGGTGCAATCGGATGTTATGCAATGCGGGGAATTATTGCGGGATCAGATATCAGGATTGCGCATCAAAACTCATTGTGCCGGGTTGAAAAATATTAATAGTAAAGCCCGTCAAACGGGGGCGAAGTTGATTTTGCTGTTACAGAAAAGCGATGCGGGTGTCGTTGGGACGTTATGGAGTGAGGCTGAGTTAATAGCGCAAGTTCCATTGTCTGCGTTGCCATCCCTTGTTGCTCAGCAATGGCAACTTATTAAGTAGAATTAACGGATCTTTATTTTGGATTTGGAGTGTTATTGTGTCTGAGATGCGAACAGAAGAAGAGCAGGTTGAAGCGTTAAAAGGTTGGTGGAAAGAGAACGGCAAGTCTCTCCTTTTTATGATAGCCATTGCATTAAGTGCGGTATTTGCCTGGAAAACCTGGCAGCAACAGCAACTGACCGATGCTGAGAGTGCTTCCATTACTTACCAAAACCTTCTTGATGCGGTTTCGGCTACGCTGGGCACGCAGGATCTGGATCAGATTGCAACAAGTCAGCATCTTGCGAAAGAGCTTAAAACTGATTTTGAGAATTCTGAATACGCACGCTTCGCCGCGCTGTTGATGGCGCGTGTACAAGTTGATCAGGGGAAGTTACCTGAGGCGCTGGCCGAACTTGACTGGGTCCTTGCGCATTCTCCTTCAGATGAAATGCGGAATGTGACACTGCTACGTAAAGCGCGTATTTACCAGGCAATGGGAGATTACCAAAAAGGCCTTGAGGTTATTAAAAATCTGAGCGCTAAAGAGTTTAATACTAGTGTTTTTGAACTTAAGGGTGATCTGTTATTGGCTAGTGGGGAAAAAATGGATGCCCGAGCGGCTTATCAGCAGGCTCTTGACGCATCAGGCAATGCGGAGGCTAATCCTTTGCTGAATATGAAGCTGGAAGACTTAGCTGTGTACAACGAGGGATAGAATATGTTACGTCGGATTGCTTCTATAGCATTGTTTTCACTCGCTTTATCAGGATGTGGTTTTTGGGGCGGCTCGGAAGAAGTTCAGCCCAATAAATTAGTCGATTTCACAGCAGAAAAAAAGGTGGTTGTTCGTTGGTCAGCAAATATTGGCGGAGATTTGGGTGATAAATTTCATCAGATGACGCCGGCCATTAGCGGGGATTCGATTTTCGCTGCCTCCGCTGATGGTGCTGTATCCTCTTTCAATGTTGAAACGGGCAGCAAGCTCTGGTCGGTCGATCTGGATGTGGTATTGCTGGCAGGGGTTGGTGCCGGTACTAGTAATCTGGCTGTCGCAACGCAAAGCGGTGTAATCATTTGTCTCGATGCAACCACAGGTGCTGAGGTTTGGAGAAAACAGGTTTCATCCGAGGTGGTGGCAGCACCGCAATTAAATAATCAAATAGTGGTTGCGCAACTGATTAACGGGCAAATAGTGGCACTGGATTTACAAACCGGTGTGCAGCGTTGGGTTTATGATAGTTTGGCGCCTCGATTGACACTGCGTGGTACAAGTTCGCCTATAGTGGCCTCTGACGTCACGCTGGCGGGTCTGGATAATGGTAAATTTGTTGCGTTAGATAACGAAAGCGGCAGTGTTTTATGGGAGCAAAATGTTTCTATTGCGCAAGGTCGCTCTGAGCTCGAAAGGATGACGGATGTAGATGGTCGTCCACTATTGTTTGAGAATGTCGTATATATCGCGGGATTTCAGGGAAACCTGGTGGCTATTAATCCATTTAATGCGCAAACTCTCTGGGCAAAAAAAATGTCCAGCTACCATAGTCTTGCCGCAGGTTTTGGTAATATTTATGTCAGCGAGTCTGTTGGTCATGTCCAGGCATTAGATGCGCGGAGTGCAGCCAGTGTGTGGAGACAGGATCAGTTGGAGAATCGTCAGATAACAGCTCCTGCCGTCATTGGCAATGCCGTGGCGGTCGGGGATAGTGAAGGCTATATTCACTTTTTATCACAAATTGATGGGCACTTCGTAGCCCGTTACGATACCGGTTCCCGACTTGTTGGTGATATGAAAGTTAAGGGAAGTACCTTATATGCTCTTACGGATGCAGGGCGTTTGTTAGCGCTGACATTGAACTGATCAGCCGTTTTAATGCAACTTGCTGTCTTTGGAAAAGGGTGGCATTTTTTTAATTTTTGGTAATACCTAATGCTACCCGTTATTGCACTGGTTGGTCGTCCCAACGTTGGTAAATCTACATTGTTTAACCGTATGACACATTCCAGGGATGCGCTAGTTGCGGATATGCCAGGTGTTACGCGTGATCGTAAGTATGGCGAGGGAATAATAGGCGAACAGGCATATATTGTTATTGATACCGGTGGTATCACTGGCGATGAGCAGGGTATTGACCACGAAATGGCTCGTCAGTCCCTGCAGGCTATTGAAGATGCGGATGTTGTTTTTTTCATGGTAGATGGTCGTGCTGGGTTAATGCCTGCCGATCAGATGATTGCGGATCATCTGCGGCGCACTGAGAAAACAGTCTATGTGGTTGTTAATAAAACAGATGGGCTTGATCCTGACATAGCGATGTCTGACTTTCATACGATTGGATTGGGTGAGCCGATTCCAATTGCTGCGGCGCATAACCGTGGTGTTACTGTGCTGACCGAGCACTGTTTGCTGGGTTTTGAAAGTGTTGAAGAAGAGCCAGTAGAAGAGGGTGAGCGAACGGTTCGTATCGCTATTGTCGGGCGTCCCAATGTTGGCAAATCAACACTGGTTAATCGATTGTTAGGAGAAGAGCGGGTTATCGTCTTTGATCAGGCGGGTACTACTCGAGATAGTATTTATATTCCTTATGAGCGTGACGGTAAACCTTATACGCTAATTGATACCGCAGGCGTGAGGCGTCGCAAAAATATTACCGAGGCGGTTGAGAAATTTTCCATTATTAAGACACTCCAGGCGATTAAAGACGCAAATGTTGTTGTTTTGGTGATTGATGCAAGACAAGGGCTTACTGATCAAGACCTGCATATGCTTGGTTTTATCATGGAGACAGGTCGTGCTCTGGTCATTGCCCTGAATAAATGGGATGGCATGACGGAAGAGCAGAAGAAGGAGATTAAGGAGCAGATACGCCGGCGTTTGGATTTTGCTGAATTTGCCAGATTCCACTTTATCTCAGCCTTGTACGGTAGTGGTGTCGGCGAGATGTACGGTTCTATTAATGAAGCTTACGAATCTGCTATGGCAAAATGGCCGACGAATCGTTTGACGGTTCTGCTTGAAGATATTGTCGCTGATCATCAGCCTCCTCAGGTTGGCGGGCATCGTATCAAGTTGCGTTATGCGCATCAGGGCGGATCAAATCCGCCGATTATTGTGGTTCACGGTAATAGAACAGACCATCTGCCTGAGTCGTATAAGCGCTATTTGAAAAATAAATTTATTAAAGTGCTAAGAATTCATGGAACCCCCGTAAGGTTTGAGTTTAAGACGGGTGATAATCCATTTGCAGGAAAACGCAATAAGTTAACGCCCAGGCAGCAACGGAAAAAAGTGCGTTTTCAGAAGCATGTTAAAGTGTTAAAGAAAGCGCGTAAAAAATAATGTTCGACGTTTAATTCAGTCGTAAGACTGTTAATAATTTGTTGGTACGATTGCTCTGCATAATCCCCCCTTGGTTACACTAAGGGGGGATTATGCGTTTTAAAGTCTGTGTGTTTCTCAGGTGTCACCTTGTAATCGTTTCTTTATAAAGGAATAGCTGCCGGCCGGCAGGCATGCTCGAATGGTTATCTATACAGTAGGGTGCTCTCTAGCAAGATTGTTTGTGCTTTGAGGTCATGGCTGAAATATTTCTCATAAAATTTTCACTTTTTTAAGGAATGGCTGTTGACTCCTTTCGGGGAGTCTGTAGAATGCGCACCTCTTCCCAAGGAGGCTGCCAAAAAGCAGCATTGAGAGGGGAAGATGCTGGTAGATAACGCCTTGATAATTAACATTATTTAAGCATTATCTGCGAGTAGTT
>NZ_JBFIIH010000092.1:0-17200 GCF_041601355.1 Neptunomonas sp. | reverse complement strand
CTAACAAATCAGGCTGCAGTGTGAAAGGTACGAGTCCTGCTGATGTTGGCAATACTGTTAAGCCATACTGTTTTGCAACGTCATAAGCAAACGGGGTTGCGCCACCATTGGGGATAGATAAGCCGCCCGTGGCGATAACAACGGACTGTGCCTGTATCTTGCCTTCTGTTGTATTGAGTTGGTAACCCTCTGCTTGCTTCAGCACTTGGTTAACGATCACTTCTTTATGAATCTCAACGCCAGCCCATTCACACTCGGTGAGCAGTACGCGGAGTATTTCCTTACTGCTGTCATCGCAGAAAAGCTGCCCTAGCGTTTTCTCGTGATAGTCGACGCCGTGGCGCTCGACGAGCTCAACAAAATCGCGCACAGAATAACGACTTAACGCTGATTTACAAAAGTGCGGGTTTTCTGACACAAAGTTTTCAGCCGTATTATGTAAATTGGTAAAATTACTGCGCCCGCCTCCGGACATCAGAATTTTACGGCCTACTTTATTGGTGTGCTCGATCACCAGTACTGATCTGCTACGGTAACCTGCGGTAGCCGCACACATTAAGCCGGATGCACCGGCTCCAATAATAACTACATCGTATTTCACTAACGCAGAGTCTCTTTATAGAACGGCTGAATGTTATGAGTCAGCCTGTTTGTTTTCGTTTTCGTTTTCTTTGGCTTTGGCATTTGCGCGAATTTTATCAGCTAAGCGCCCTCCTTTAGAGGATTGCACTTTTGCCGCCTGATCTTTTTCTTCCTGCTTCTTATCTAATTCTTTCTGATAGACAGACTTCTTTTTCTTTTTCTGTTCAAGTGCTTTCTTTTTAAGGCTTTCGCGACTGGTTGGGTCTAACAAAAGCTCTTCTTTAGTGGGTTTATCTGACTCGAGTGTGAGAAATTGGCCCACAAAACTGCGTTGTTTCTTTTTACGCGTCATCTTTATTGTCTCTATTCTCGTAATAATTCTGATTTATTCGTGCTTTTTCTGCGGCATCGGCTTCAAGCTGTAATTGCGCGGCTTCTGCTTCCAGTAACAGACGCTCGGCTTCAGCTTGTTTAAATAACCACTCTTCTACTGTTTCAAACGTAATCGGCCCCAGCTTTCCTGCACGCATATCATGTAAGAGCACTTCTGACGCCTTATGCCGATCGACGACACCGCCCGGGCGTAATCCACCACGCTTGCGACCAATGTCATCCAATAGTTCGTCACTGCCTATAGGTAGCTCTTTAAGCTTGTAACGCTCAAGCAGCTGTTTCGGGTATTGAGTTAACATGAACTGCGCCGCAAAAAGGGCTACCAGTTCATATTCAATCGCGGTATCACGAATCGCACCACTGGCGGCCAGGCGGTAACCCGATTCCTGATCCTCAATTTTAGGCCAAAGAAATCCCGGTGTGTCCGAGAGTGCCATTCCATTTTTTAATGTATATCTTTGCTGGTTTTTAGTAACCGCGGGTTCATTGCCCACTTTGGCAATTTTCCGTCCCAGCAAGGCGTTAATCAAAGTCGATTTACCGACGTTAGGAATTCCCATGATCATAACGCGAACAGGCCTTTCCTTACTGGCACGTCCTGGCACCATACGTTTACACATATCCGGAATGCCGGCGATCAGCTTTTTCTGTGCCTGATCCAGACTGATAGCCTGTATATTTTCCTGACTATTAAAGTACTCAAGCCATTGTGCTGTTTTTACAGGATCAGCAAGATCACTTTTGTTGAGTATTTTTAAGACGGGCTTACCTTTACGCAGAGAGTTAACTAACGGGTTCTCACTCGACAGCGGCAAGCGCGCATCCAACACCTCTATCACGGCATCTATTTCGTCCATGACTTTGGCAATTTCCTTGCGGGCTTTGTGCATGTGGCCTGGAAACCAGTTGATCGTCATCGTACTCTCCTTATCAGTAAGTCGTATTATACCGATCAAGACCAATGACGCAGTGTAATAACTGGATTAATTTTTTGGTAAATAAGCAAATGTGCAACTAAACTGAATTTAAATTCATATGCAGGAAAGCAAATCAATGAACGACGCCTCTTTAGGTAGCCAGTTAGGCAGTCAAGTCTTAATGGCGCGCCAGCCGATTTTTGACCGCCAACAGCGTGTTGTCGCTTATGAAATATTGTATCGGACTGAGAATGAAACCGAAGGAGCCGTCTTTTATGGAGGTTCACAAGCTACCAGTGAAGTGCTTCTTAACGAATATACCTCTATATGCGATGCTGGAGAGATAAAGCGTGTTCCGGCCTTCCTCAACCTGACCTATGACATCGTAGTTGAAGGGAATATTCCGGATCTTCCGAAGAAGCAAATCGTACTCGAGCTACTGGAAGACGCTACGATTGATGAGGCTTTTATCAACGGTGTGAGGAATCTGGTTGATCAGGGTTATCGCATCGCCTTAGATGATTTTGTATACGGTCCTGAGTATATTCCATTACTGGAGTTGGCGCAGATTGTAAAAATTGATGTACTTGCGCACACGCATGAAGAGTTGGTTGAACTAATTAAAATCATTAAGCCTTATAAAGTCTCTCTGCTAGCCGAAAAAATTGAAACACATGAAATGCTGGAAGCCTGCATTGGGATGGGCTTTAAATTATTCCAGGGTTACTTTCTGTCTCGTCCCAAGCTTATTAAAGGCCGTAAAATAAGCACAGGTCAAATTGCACTGTTGCAGTTAATGCAAGCGTTACAGAATCCTAATGTAAAACCAGAAGTACTTGAAAAGCTGATTATTACAGACCCGGTACTGACTTATAAATTGTTACGCATTGTTAACTCATCAGCCTACTCGTTAGTGCGGAAAGTTGAGTCGATTTCAGAAGCGATCGTTATGTTAGGTATTCCGCAAATAAAAAAATGGACTACGCTCATCGCCATGTCGACCAATGCAGACAAACCTGAAGAGCTTTCCAGGGCACTGCTTATTCGCGGACGCATGTCTGAAAACGTCGCAGAACATCAAAAGAAAATTAATGCTTCCAGTTATTTTATGTCAGGCATGATGTCTGGGTTGCACGCACTGCTTGATATCGAAAGAGATAAAATGCTTGAGCAGGTTCCACTGGGGGATGAGATTAAAGCCGCCATCTGTGACGGAAGCGGCGATATAGGCATGGTACTGAATAATGTTATTAACTATGAAGCAGGTAATTGGGACTTACTGCCCGAAGATTTTGACGGAGAAATCTACGAGCAGTCCTATCGTGAAGCGATGCAGTGGACTAAGGAAGCCATGCAGGCGATGACAGAAAATTAATTACGCACCCGGCTGTAAGTCCGGGTGTGCTTTCGCAACTGCCTCTATTTCAAGACAGCGTGCATTAATAGCCTTAATTAATGGATAGTTGGTCATATCCACGTCAAAACGATTGGCATTAAAGACCTGCGGAACCAAACAAATATCAGCAATGGTTACCTGTTCGGCACAGCAAAATGCGCTGGGCGTCGTGCGTTTCTGCAGTTTTGCTTCCAGCGCACTGAAAGTTGTATGTATCCAGTGGTGATACCACTGCATTTTTTTCTCTGCATCGACGCCCATCTCACCCACCAGATATTGCAGTACGCGTAAATTATTGACCGGGTGTATATCACAGGCAATCGCCAGCGCAAATGCTCTCTGGTTTGCGCGTTCTGGCGGCGTACCAGGCAATAATGAATAAGTCTCTGGGTAAGCTTCATCAAGATACTCACATATAGCCAGTGATTGGCTTAGCTGCATACCGTTATCTTCTAATACAGGCACCAGCGCCTGTTCATTTCGCTGCATATGGGCATCTTCACGATGCTCACCACTGACAAGATTCACCGCGCGTTGCTCGTATGCTAAGTTTTTTAAATTCAGCGCTATACGCACACGGTAGGCGGCAGATGAGCGGCAGTAATCGTAAAGAATCATAGTATTTCCTTTGTCATTCTTAATTTGTAAGAGTACGAAAAACATTAAAACCCGGCATTAAGCCGGGTGGATATCGTCAAGTAAATACGGACCAGCAAAAAAAGGCTTAGCTGATATGTTCGCGGGCAATTTTCATGGCTTCTTCTAATACACTCTGATCACCAATATGGTTACTCAATAATAATATCAGGCGTGCATTTACATCGGCGCTTTGTTCTTCAGAGAGATCACGGTGCATATCCGTTAATACCTGATAAAAATCATCTGGGCATGGCAGGTTAGCTTCTGTATTTAATGTGCTCATTGTTCATATTCTCCTGAATGCTTGTCTAATTAGTTGCCCAGTGCTTTATCTAAAGCGGCGATGACGGTTTGCTGATCGAACTGACGCATCCTTGCTGTCACTAATTGATCAGGACGCAGCAGATAAAATGTACCTGATTCAGCATCCAGCCTTTCGGAAACGGCACCGACTTTATCAATCAGTAACTCGACACCCTCGGGCAGATCAAGATCCATTTCATGACGAGCCACAATGTAGGTTTTAACCGGCACATTCAGAGCGGCCAACGTAGTCAACTGCTGCAGAGTTTCAGGGGTTAGATCCTGACGTTTTTCGACAAACAACAACCCATTAAAAGTATTACCCAAGCAGGTCAGTAAAAAGTCATCCTGTCCATTACGCACCACCGGACCATCGGTACATGGGGCGCCCGGAACGACCTTACAAGCAAACTTGCTGCTATCAGCAGTATTCAAAGGAGACTCTGTCAGGATGGGCGGTACTGATAAACGACCACTGTTGACGAGTGGGCGTGCAAAATTGTAGTTCTTGGCAAGCTTAAGTACAGCGTCACGAAATACACGGCTTATCTTGCTTTTAGGTGTAATAAAGTCAGTACTACGCGTTGAGTTAAGAATATTCTCATCTGCCGCAAAAGATCGCTCTGTGGAATAGCTATCCAGTAACGCTGCCGGCGCACGCTTTTCCAGTACCAGCTTTATTTTCCAGGCAAGGTTATCGATATCCTCAATACCTGAATTGGCACCGCGGGCACCGAATGGAGAGACCTGATGGGCGGCATCACCGGCGAAGAAGATCCGGCCTTTACGAAACTCTTTCATACGACGACAGGTAAAAGTATAAACAGAAGCCCATTCCAGCTCAAACTCAACATCTTCACCTAAAAAGGCTCTGACACGTGGAATGATATTTTCTGCCTTCTTCTCTTGTTCAGGGTCAGCATCCCAGCCTAAATCAAAATCGATACGCCAGACATTATCCGCCTGGCGATGTAACAACGTGGACTGGCCATCATGGAAAGGCGGATTAAACCAGAACCAGCGCTCAGGAGGAAAGTTCTTCGGATCCATTACTACATCAGCAATCAGAAAGCGGTCATGAAAAACCTGCCCTTTTGATTCAAGACCACACATAGCGCGTACTTTAGAGTTAGCGCCATCGCACGCGATAACGTAATCCGCCTGGATCTGATACTCACCCTCGGGTGTTGCTATTGTCAGAGTAACGACATCATTCTCTTCGACAACGTTAACCACTTTATTTTTCCAACGCAGGTCAGCATTTTCTAGCGTGCTGAGACGGTCAACGTAATACTCTTCCATATAGTACTGCTGAAGGTTAATAAAGCCAGGGCGACGATGATGTTCTTCTGGGAGCATATTAAAGCTATAAATCTGCTCTTCGCCTAAAAAAACTTTACCAATATTCCAGGTAACACCTTTATCTACCAGGCGCTGGCCTACGCCAAGGCGATCAGAAATATCCAAAAAGCGTTTCGCATAACAAACCGCGCGGGAACCCACGCTGACGGTGTTGTTATCATCAAGAATGATTACCGGAACATTATTTTGTGCCAGGTCGATTCCAGCAGCCAGGCCCATCGGGCCGGCACCGACAACAACCACCGGATGTTTTACAGGGATCCGTGCATCCTGATCAGGTGAGCGGACATAATTAAATTCTTGAAAAGTGTAGGTATTCAGCATTACATGGCTCTCGTTTTATGTTCTCAGGTTACATAGCGAACAGCGCTCTTATAAAACTAACGATACCTGAAACATTTGCGATGATAATTAGCTCAGTACGAATAAGATTATTTCTAAAAAAGAAACAAAAGCCGGCTAAACCAAAGATTTGCAGAACCAATCTTGCCTTTATGTCAACAATTGAGACGCTGACTACCCTGCCCAGAGATCCTCTTTATGATTACGCTCCAGCCATTCCCTAAAAAAATCGATGAAAGCGCTGACTTTTGGTGAGGTATATTTACGATCAGGATAGATGGCAAAAATCGACAGATATTCAGGCGGACAGTCTGGAAATACCTTTACCAGGTCGCCAGACTTAACAAAGCGTGCAATGACAAAATCCGCTAAATTTGCTATGCCGCGATGCTGTAAAACTGACTCCCTGACCACCAGACTATTGTTAGCTTTAAGATCACCACTGACTTGAACGGAGTAGCGTTTAGCGTTTTTTTCCAGCGTCCATTGGTTCGCATTGGCGGCATACACAAACACCAGACAATTATGCGCCTTCAACGCTTCTGCCGTTTCAGGCTGGCCATGTTTCTCAAGGTAATGCGGGGTCGCGCAGATATACATAGGGATTTTGGATATCTCACGTGCAATCATGCTCGAATCAGGTAATTGAGGATCGGCGATACGAATAGCCATATCAAAACCGTCACGAATCAGATCCGGTGCCCGGTCATCAAGGGTAATATCCACCTGTACATCCGGATAGTTTTCCATAAACTCAGGAATAGCTTTAGATAACTGTATCTGACCAAAAGTCATATTACAGATGATTCTTAATACGCCTCGCGGCTTCCCTTGCAACTGAGAGACCAGATTGTCTGCTTCCTCTACTTCTTCCAGAATCGTTTGGCATTTTTCGTAATAAGCAGCCCCGACATCGGTAACAAATAAACGCCGCGTCGTTCTTTGTAAAAGCTTTGCGCCGACATGCTGTTCCAGCTGAGAAACTTGTTTGCTGACAGAGGAGCTTGAAATTCCCATTTCTGCAGCGGCCATAGAGAAGCTTTTAAGATCTACGACGCGAACAAAAACACCCATAGCAGAAAAAACATCCATTAAATTACCTCAAAACATGGTGGGTATACATAAGATGAAGCTAACAAGTGTCCTGGTAAGTTACAAGTCTTTGATTTAATGGATAGGAAACGAAAAAGGCACCCTATAAGAGGGTGCCCTGAAATGCCAGAAACAAAAGCTGGCAATTAATCCTGTAGTTTATCCCATACTTCCTGATCACGCTCATCTGTCCAGATGCGTGGCCAGTCAATACCGTCAAACTCATCCCACAGGCGCTGCACATCAAATGGCAGGCAGTGTTCAAAGATAGGCCACATACCAAACTTAGGACCTAAGTGATCACGTGTGGATTCAAACGCTTCTTTTACGCTACCGCCACGTTTATGAACTTCACCGACTTTCTCGATCATGCCTGTTAGGAAGCCACGCGTTTGTTCGATGGCTGCATCAACATCAGCACGACCTCGCACAACAGCACCACGGCCGCCGACAAGTATTTCTGCTTCATATTTTTTAACTTTGTCCAATGTATCGGTTGACCAGTCAAAGTGAAAAGCATCACCGGTATACAGCGCAGCGGCCGCTTCGACTAAGTCTCCTGCAAACAGTACTTTCTGCTTCGGAATCCAGGCAACGATGTCACCGGCTGTATGGCCACGACCGCAGTATTCGAGTACCAGATTACCACGATCACCACCTAGCGGAATTTCCATACGATCATTGAAAACAAGATCAGGATGCGTCAAACCAGGAATACCTTCCGGCTCACGGAACAGGCGAGGCATACGACCAAATTCACTCGCCCAATCCTGCATACCACGCTCTTCAATTAAGAACTTAGTATTTTCATGCGCAATGATAGATTCTGCATTATAGGCAGAAGCACCTAATACACGAACTGCATGGTAATGAGATAACACCAGATACTTAACAGGCTTGTCTGTATGTTCACGTAATTTTTCTAACCAGTCATTGGCAGCTTTTGGTGTTGCGCGTGCTTCAAAAGCAACAATGAAGTCTTCACCTTCAACCGCACAAATGTTTGGATCGCCTTCAGCAGTTAATGCATAAATACCATCACCCAGGATTTCCAATGTTTCGGTTTTTACACCGAGGTCCGCAGAGGACGCAAAAGACTTCTTCGTCATATTTTTTACCTATCTTTGTACTGGTTTTTTACAATAGTTTTAGTACTGGTTTGTTTACTACCGTAAATTTTGATTTTGTCATTAATTCAGTGGGTAAATGGACTTACAAAAATAAGCACATCCCTTTAACCCAGTCGATTTTTACTAAGATACCTAATTCATTCTTTCTCAATAAGTACCTTAAATGAAGAATATTATTTCCAAATAAGAAACAAAATAAACTGTCACTTTTTAAAAAAGAGCACTTTTATGGCAGCTCTTTTATGGCAGATCTTTTATGACAGTAATGAATATTATTCAGCGGCTTATTTTAAAGGGATAACCAAAACTGGTTTTTGAGTATGATGCATCACGCGGTTCGCGGTAGAACCCAACAGGAACTGCCCTACTGAGGAATGCGTCCGGGTTCCCATGACGATAAGGTCGGCACCAATCTCATTTGCTACTTTAAGAATCACCCGGTCCGGAACCCCCTCTTCTACACGCGGAATAATTTGCCCTTCCTTCATGGCTTCATTCGCATCCAGTTCGGTTTCGCAAAAACGCTCTATGCGTGATATCAGTTTATTTTTAAGATTTATAACACTGCTATCATGCATCTCATTTAAGTCTGCATCATTCATCATGGTTTTAAGAATACTTCGGGCTGTCGCGCTTAAAGGTTCAATCACATGCAGGAAGGTAATGGTTGCATCATAGTGGCCGGCCATACTGACCGCCGCCCGGAATGCTGGACGAGATCCCTCTTCGATATCAGAGGCATAAAGAATAGTTTTAACATCAGGTAACATAATGGCACCTCGTTTTTTAGATGCTGACGCATAATTGGAATAGAGTAAAAAGGGTGCAAAAGCACCCTTGTATTGTCGTTATCGATAGAGCAGCTCAGGTAGGTAGAGCGATATGGGTGCGACCAGTGTAATCAGTATCAAGCGTAGAATATCCACACACCAGAATGGTGTTACACCTTTAAATATCGTACTGGCTTTTACATCACGCAGCACGGCACTCAACACGAAGACGTTCATACCTACGGGCGGTGTGATCAGACTAATCTCTGTTACTACCACCACTACAATGCCAAACCATACCAAATCGAACCCAAGGCTCTGCACCAACGGGAAGAAGATCGGAACTGTCAGCAGCAGCATTGATAAACTCTCAAATACCATGCCCAAAACTACATAGATCATCAGGATAACCACGATAACCATCATCGGCGGCACATCCAGCCCTGAGACAAATGTCAGCATATCTGCAGGCAAACCTGCGCGGTTAATGAAGTTAGAGAAGATCAAGGCACCGATAACGACGGAAAACAGCATGGCTGTGGTACGTGCCGTATCGGTGAGAATGTCATACAAACTGCCAAACGTGAGAGATTTACGATAGAGAGCAATCGCAAAAGCACCACCGGCGCCCACACCCGCCGCTTCTGTCGGCGTAAATACACCCAGATAGATCCCACCCATAACAACGGCGAAAAGTATCAGCACGCCCCACACGCCATTCAGGGCTTCAAGGCGCTCTTTCCAGGTAAACTTCTCGCCGCATGGGCCATTTTCAGGCTTACGCCAAACGACATAGCGTACCGCAAAAAGATAGAACACAATGCCCAGCATCCCCGGTATAAAACCGGCGGCAAATAATTCACGAATACTGGTTTCTGTTAGTAGTCCGTAAATAACCAGAATGACACTCGGCGGTATCAAAATACCTAAGGTGCCACCCGCCGCAATAGAGGCGGTAGCCAGAGAGTCAGCATATCCGTATTTACGCATCGGAGGCATCGCCACCTTTGCCATGGTAGCTGATGTGGCCAGGCTGGAACCGCAAATAGCTGAAAAGCCACCGCATGCCACAACCGTTGCCATGGCTAAGCCACCTTTACGATGACCTAAGAAGGCATATGAAGCCCGGTATAACTCCTGGGAAAGCCCTGATTTTGTGACAAAGTTTCCCATCAAAATAAATAAAGGTATTACTGACAGGCTATAATCCTGAGCCGTATCAACAATCCGCTTAGCCGCCATACTGAGAGACGGTGTCCAATTAAAGTCTGAAATATTGCTAAAGCTAAGCCCCTGCACATAAGCAAAGCCAAGGAAGCCAACGATACCCATTGAAAAAGCGATAGGAACGCGAACGACAACGATAAGAATCAGCAAAACCGCAAAACCGTATAACGCAGTTTCCATACGAAAGATACCTATAACGTTAAAGGTGAATGAAAGGGAAAGTTAGTCACGATCCTGAGTGAGGATATGGTAGATACCATAGGTCATCATTAGCGCAGCCGTTGCCCAGCTCATAAAAGCGATGTACTGAACGATCAAACCAACCGGAATTTCTAATAAGTCGGTAACCTCTCCACGCCTTAAAGAACGATCTGCAAACTCAAAAATTCTTACGCCTACGTAATACAATGATCCGGACATGAGCAAGGCAGAGAGCAACGTGAGTGCTTTAACCACCGTATTACTCCAGAAAGTATCCAGAATATCGACCACAACATGACCGCCGCGCCATGTAACAATAGGCATCTCTGCAAAGACCAGAATAGCGATACCAATCTCCGTCAACTCCGTTGCTCCATCAACAGAATTATCGAAGAAAAATCGACCAAATACATCAGCACACGTCAGCATCATCAGGAAAAACAATGTAAGAGCAGCCACTAATTCAAGAGCAAAGGCCAGCCATTGGACTGGCCCTTTCTCGTCATAGTGCGCTGTTAGCCAGGCACTAAATCCCATTGCAATACTCCTTACTTAGCGTAGCTTTGGGCAATAGAGCGCATCTCTTCCAGCGCTGCTTTAGCATCAACATCACGGTCAGCAACACTTTCTAACCACTCTTCATCCATGCCTTTTACCAGCTCACGAAATTCTATAGCCATTGCACCATCAGCGGTTACTTCCGTTACTGCTACACCATCTTCTTTTGCAGCCTCTACACCTTCTATATCAGCGGCATCCCATGCAGCACCGGCCATTGCGGAGAGCTTTTCACCGGAGACAGAGATAATCGCTTCACGATCTTTTTCGCTCAACCCTGCCATGAAGTCTGGATTGATAAACATAGCAAAGCTTCCCAGGTACATACCGCCTGGCAACATCACTACATGTTTTGCGACTTCTTTCAGACGTTGCGACTTCTGCTCACCCATTGGGATAAACACCCCGTCAATAACGCCCTGCTGCATCATTTCATATACTTTTGTAGCCGGTGCGCCAACGGCGGTAACACCCATACGCTCACCCAATACGCCCTGAACACCACCACCTAAACGGATTTTTTTAGATTCAAGGTCTTTCAGGCTGGTAACCGGACTCGTCGTATGAATCTGGCCTGGTCCATGAGTAAACAACGCCAACAGGTCGAGGCCGTCATGCTCATTAGCTTCTGCGAAGTATTTATTATGAACACGCCAGTGAGCAACAGACGCCGCTTCAGCATTCGCTCCCAGCAATGGCTGTTCAATACCCTGCGTTAGTTTAAAACGCCCCGGCACATAACCATGGTAACTAAAGCTTGCATCAACGGCGCCATCTTCGACTAATTCAAACATGGTTTTTGGGTGACCAATGTCATACTCCATCTCAACCGTGACGCGGCCTTCTGTCGCCTCTTCAACCCATTTTGCCCATGTAGGCCAAACGACAGCATTTTGCGCATGTGTTGGCGGTAGCCAGCTACCCACACGCAAAACGGTATCGGACATCGCAGCAGTAGAAAGTGACATACCCAGTGTTACTGCACCGGCGACTTTAAGGAAGTTTCTTCTTATCATTGGTTTGCTCTCCTGGCTCAAGTGATCGCTTTTTTTAGTAAGCGAATTATTTTTATATTTAGCTTTTATTATTAGTATCTTTGTTAAGAAGCCTTTCATCAGGGTTATTTCCAGCACTTACATTCGCTACAAACATCGCAACAAAAAGATATTTCTTGTATCAAGTATTCACAGTTATCAGACCATAAAATTGATATTCTTCAAAAGATACCTGATTTTTCTAAGGGAATAACCTAGTGCTTTTGCAGAAGATTATTTCCTTTTTGGAAATTGTTTTTCAACTTTTCAGCCCATGTAGCGCTGTATAGCTGACATTTCACCTATTCAGACTTATCCGGATAAATTAATGCTTTCAATCCCACTAAATGACACATAAATACAATCTGTAGTAGAAAATAATGTATCACATCAGCAATGTCAATTACTGTCGCTCTAGTCAATTGGGTTAACAAACACCCTTTCAGCCCGCAGCCACACTCTGTATTCAGCCCATCTGACAGTTTGACCAGGCGTTTCATCGTGATACGGAATATCAAATTATAAATACTTACGTGATATAATAATTTAATGAATAAACTCAAATGCATAGATGAACTCATTGAAGAGTTTCAAAACCAACGCCCTATTCGTGGTGGTTCACTTATCATTACTATTTATGGTGATGCAATTGCCCCTCGTGGCGGCTCTGTTTGGCTAGGCAGCCTTATTCGTCTTCTTGAGCCACTAGGGTTAAATCAAAGATTAGTGCGCACTTCTATATTTCGTTTAACAAAAGAAGGCTGGTTAACATCTAACCAAATCGGGCGACGCAGTTATTACAGCCTGACCGATTCTGGCCGTCGGCGTTTTGAAAGTGCGTTTAAAAGGATCTATGCAGAGCTCTATCCAGAATGGCACGGTAAATGGGATTTACTCATCACGACCCAACTGGATAATGAATTACGAAAAGTGCTTAAGAAAGAGTTTGAATGGCAAGGTTTTGGCAACATCGCACCTGGTGTCATGGCGCATCCGATGTCTGATATTGTTGAGATCAATAATACACTGCGAGAATATTGCGTGACCCACGAAGTCATCCATATGAAATCGGAGCTACTCGACAGTCACTCATCCGAATCACTAAAACAACTGGTTCTTGAGTGCTGGAATCTTGAGCAGTTATCAAAAGACTACCAAGCATTTCTGGATCGCTTTCGTCCCATACTACGCGTTCTTGATAGCTGCACCAGCACTGACCTGGATCCTGAACAATGCTTCATGTTAAGAACCTTGTTGATTCAACACTATCGCCGCCTGCAACTCAGAGATCCTCGCTTACCTGAAAAGTTGCTGCCTACAGACTGGGTGGGTACTTCTGCACGAGTATTATGCAGAAATATTTATCGTAAGATTTTTGTACAAGCAGAGGCATTTCTTTCTGAAACACAAGAAACGGCTGATGGAATGCTGCCAGAACCAGCCCCTCATTTTTATAAACGGTTCGGCGGTCTTTCTACTCCCTTATAACAATATTCTGATCAGGAAGTCCTTTTGTCTGATCTGTGATTTTTTATCGCCTGGATAGCCGGAGCACAAATGGTTCAAATCGCAATTATAGGTAGCGGCCCGTCTGGCTGCTATGTTGCCGACATACTCGCTAAAAAAATACCCGAGTCACAAATAGATCTTTTTGATAGGCTTCCAACACCGTTTGGACTTGTGCGTGCGGGCGTCGCTCCGGATCATTTACATACCAAAAATATTACCCGACAATTTGAGCGTATTTTGTCCCGGGAAAATATTCGTTTTATAGGTAATATCAACCTCGGAACAGATCTTAGCTACACCGAACTTAAACAGCACTATCACATTATTGTTATCGCCAGCGGCGCTCCACTGGATAACAAATTGAATATCAAGGGAGAAAACCTCAATGGCGTTTATGGCGCTGGAGAGATCAGCCGCTGGTACAACGGCCATCCTGACTCTGCTCAGCTAAACCCGCATTTTTCAAATGCAGTGGCTATTATAGGCAATGGCAACGTCGCGCTGGACATCGCACGCATACTCTCTAAACAGCACCAGCAATTGATCAATAGCGATATGCCCCAACGAGTGCTGGCACATCTTGATAGCGCTTGCATCAACGATATTTACCTTATTGGACGCCGCAGCGCAGCAGACGCCAGCTTCACCCCGGCTGAACTACAAGAACTCCTCTCGTTGCCAAACATTGCCGCCGTCATAGATTCTGAGCAAATCCCTGAGCAGTTGCCCGTGCATATAGAAGAAGGACAACGTCGTAATGCCGAAAAGAACCTATCTCTTCTCCGTGCTTTACATACATCAACAAAACCAGTAACAAAAGCATCGATTCCAGCATGGGTGGACGGTAAAACGCGTTTACACTTTATCAATTGCGCCTCAGCGGTTTCAATCAACGGCAGGAACAATCAAGTAACGACTCTGCATCTGGTGAAAAACCAGCTGGATGGCGCTTCGGCGACGCCTACTGATGAGTACATCTGTGTTAATGTCGACACGGTTATCTCTGCAATAGGATTTCAATCATTATCCATTCCAGACATTCCTTTCGATTCGGCCAAAGGGATTTTTTTACATCAACAAGGCAAAATTGAATCGGGCGTGTACGCTACGGGTTGGTGTAAACGAGGTTCGCATGGAGTGATACCCGCCAACAGGGTTGATGCTGTCAACCTTGCCAAAACGATTATTGCAGACTGGGAACATACTGTTCTGCCCCCACATAAAACAGGTTTTTCCGGTATATCTACACTGCTGGAAAACAAAAATATTAAACCTGTCAGTTATAAAGACTGGCTTGTAATAGATCAGGCTGAAATTAAGCGAGCAACACAAAGTAAACCGCGTGAAAAATTCACGTCAATTACTCAAATGCTCACCTTAGTTAATAAAAGTTAAGTGTTACACGGCCTTTGTCATCTATTTTACGATAACTCACAGAAGATCAGAATCTTATGCCTTTATCCCCCGCTGCTAACAGAATCCCACAACATACGCGTACCGTTATCTGCAAAGGTTATCGTCGTGAAGATGGTCTATGGGATATTGAAGGACATCTCGTCGATGTTAAAGATCACGATATCATTTCAAAAGAACGCAATGATGGAAAAATTCCGGCAGGTGAAGCCATTCATGACATGGCATTGCGCATTACTATTGATCTTGAGTTAAACATTGTAGACGCAGAAGCCAGTATGGACTTTACACCTTTTCAATACTGCAAAGGCATTTCTGAGGCCTATAAAAAACTGATTGGCCTGCAGATAAAACCGGGGTTTACCAAACAAACAAAAATACTTTTCAGCGGTGATAATGGCTGTACCCACTTGTTAGAATTGCTCGGGCCTATCGCCACATCTGCTTATCAGGCTACCTATCAGGAACGCGAAAAAGAAGATAACTGGACTGCCGGCAACAAACTTCCGGACGTAATGAATACTTGCCACAGCTGGAGCCAGCAAAGCCCCGTCGTGCAAAAACACTGGCCACATTTTGCTAAATTCGATGAATAAAATTCACCGCTAATTTCCTGGCTACTTTTCTGGCTACTTTCTTAGCTAATAACGGAGACTGATATGGACCGCTATTTTGATGACTTCGCAGTGGGTGATACCTTCGCCGCGCAAGGATTTACGTTAAGTGAGGGTCAGATACTGGATTATGCTCTCACCTATGATCCTCAACCCTTTCATATTGATACCCAAGCCGCTTCAGAAAGCGTTTACGGTGGACTCATCGCCAGTGGTTTTCAAACGGTTTCTCTTTGCTTTCGCATGTTGGTTCAGACGCGTATCTTCGAAACGGTAAGCATGGGTGGCCCGGGCATTGACGAGTTGCGCTTTATTGCGCCAGTCAGACCCGGAGATACTATCCGGCCGGAAATGGAAATCATTGATATGCTTCCGTCAAAGTCGAAAGCAGACAGAGGGATTTTAAGAATAAAGTGCAGAGGCTTTAACCAACATCGCAACGAAGTCATAAGCTTCATTGTTATTATGATGGGTAGAAGGAAGCTTGCTTAACTCTGCGAAAAGCCCTGTTACATATTTTCACATAGCAGCATTCAACAGGACCATCTGATCCACACAAAAGCCATTGATGTGGCGAGCATCAATAGCTTATGAGTAAACAGGCTTGCGAACAGACGGGAGGACTAGCCCTCCTCTTTAATCTGATAAAGCGGCTTCACATTAACATCAATCTCAAGACGTTTGCGGTCAGGCTCAACCGTCGTCAATGCTTCCACTTCACGCATGGTTTTCAAACTACGTACGGCCAGATCCTGATACTGGGCCGTACCCTGTGATTTCCATTGGATCTCTTTATCGGAGAGTTGGCGAATAATTTTAGCAGGAGACCCCGCCACTAAGGTACGATCAGGCACTTCAAATTTTGCTTTAACGAACGCCATCGCAGCAACGATAGATGACTCTCCAACCACCGCGCCATCCATTATCACAGCATTCATACCCACCAATGCATTCTTTTTAACAACACAACCGTGTAACACTGCGCCGTGTCCGATATGACCATCCTCTTCCACCACGGTATCGCTGTTTGGAAAGCCATGCATGACGCACGTGTCTTGTATATTCGCTCCCTCTTTAAGCACTAAGCGCCCAAAATCGCCACGCAAGCAGGCGGCAGGACCGACATAACAACGCGGTCCAATAATTACATCGCCGATGATCACAGCACTTGGATGCACATAAGCAGTAGGATCAATAACCGGCGTTACACCATCAATTTCGTATACCTTCATTCTGTTCTCCACACCCGATATTCAAAAAAATGCTTCCCTTATAAAAAGGAGTGCCTCGAAACCCGCTAGCAATCTCCTTTTTATAACGGAACTAAACAGATGAATTCCAGCATTTATTAGCCAGATCTAATTTTAGTGCATTCAGACTACGTTATCGACTACGCGTGACGGCGGCTCTGCACAACACGGAAACGATTCGCTACAAATGCCAAGTCAGACAAGCAGGCATTCGCTGCAGGGTTACAACCGGTTGCATGAAAGTCACTGTAAGCCGCACTCTGGTTAACGAATACACCGCCGGTCAGGTTGCTGCTCAGCGCTACACCGCCGTCCAGCGCGGCCTCTTCTATCTGTTCCTGAACGCTCTCGTTGGTGGTGTAACACCCCAGTGTAATCGCGCCATGCTGCTTGACGGCTTCTGTCGCCAGTGCGATCGATTCTGCCGTGCTGTCTGTTTTGACCACAAAGCTGATCGGACCAAACAGT
>NZ_JBFIIH010000091.1:0-17252 GCF_041601355.1 Neptunomonas sp. | reverse complement strand
GGTTGTTGTAAAGAGTCGTTGTAAAGGGTTGTCGCAAAGGAAAATAAGTATGAGTTACGAAGCTGTTAATTACGAAACTATTAATTATGAAACTATATTGGTTGATATCAAAGAAGGCGTTGGGACGATAACCCTGAATCGCCCTAAGGTGATGAATGCATTGAGCCAAACCCTGACCCGTGAAGTGGGTGAAGCGGTGGACGCCCTGGACAAAGCAGAAGAGGTGGGCTGCATCATTATCACCGGTGGTGATAAGGTATTTGCTGCAGGTGCTGATATTAATGAGATGAAAGACCTGACTTTCCCTCAACTGTATATGGCTGATTTTCCCTATATTCAGCGTGACTGTTGGCGTGCAATCGATGAGGCGCGTAAGCCTGTTATTGCTGCGGTCGCTGGTTTTGCGCTGGGTGGCGGCTGTGAGATGACCATGGCATGCGACTTTATTATTGCGGCTGAGTCTGCAAAATTTGGTCAGCCGGAAGTGAGTATCGGTACTATTCCGGGCGCTGGCGGAACTCAGCGCCTGACCAAGGCTGTTGGGAAAGCTAAAGCGATGGAGATGTGCCTCAGTGGCCGCATGATGGATGCAGAAGAGGCTGAGCGTAGCGGCTTGATATCACGTATCGTACCCGTCGATGAGCTAGCTGAAGCGGCTTTCAAAACAGCACGTAAAATTGCGTCATACTCTCGTCCGGTTGTTTACATGATAAAAGAATCGGTCAATATGGGAGTGGATGCGTCATTGCGTGACGGTCTTGCGTTTGAGCGTCGTAACTTTGCATCTTCTTTTGCGTTTGAAGATTGCAAAGAAGGTATGACGGCGTTTGCTGAAAAGCGTAAGCCGGATTTCAAGCATCGTTAACGGAGAGTATTGTTCATGCTAAAGGGCAAAAGGGCTTGGATTACCGGTGCCAGTTCTGGTATCGGTGAAGCCACGGCAAGGCGATTGGCTAACGAAGGTGTTACTTTGGTGTTGAGTGCTCGTCGTGAAGATCGCTTAACGTTGTTGGCAGGTGAATTGCGTTTAATGGGTGTTACGGTACATGTAGAGCCTGTTGATGTTTCTGATCGTGCCGGAATGGCTGCTGTGGGTGAAAAACTTGCAGCTATAGGCGGTGTTGATATCTTAATTAATAATGCCGGTACCATGCCTATTAGCCCAATACTGGCAGGGAGGCTTGATGAGTGGGAGCAGATGATAGACGTTAATATTAAAGGTGTGCTTTACGCTATTCATGCGGTTTATTCTGGCATGGCTGAACGTAAAAATGGCCATATTGTTAATATTAGCTCTATTGCGGCTCGCCAAACCTACCCCAGTGCTGGGGTATATGCCGGAACCAAGCATGCTGTGCGTGCTATTTCAGATACCTTGCGAAAAGAGGCCATTCGTTATGGTGTAAGGGTGACGGATATTCAGCCGGGTGCGGTTGCTACGGAGCTTCCTGATAGCATTCAGCATGAGAAAATCCGTGATGCGGTAAAGGCTAATATGTACGCCGAAGGTTCGGCGATTCTAAAGCCTGAAGATATAGCTAATGCTATTTTTTATGCGATAACGCAACCTGACTACATAGATGTGAGTGAGTTGCATATTCGTCCGGTTATTCAGGAAAGCTGATGGCGTTGTAATTGCCACTAGAAATAATCTTCTCTACCTAAGGGGTAAGCGGGCGTTTAAGCATCCTGTTTACGCCCTTTTTAATGACCGCTTTAAAATCTTTTAGTCCGAATGTCCTCGTATTCAGCCGGCTTGTGTTATTGTCCGGCGCTTATCAATGTGAAGCCTCTTATATTTTGAACGTGTGTCTCCAATATGTGTCGTATACTTCTTAGTAAGTTGATTTTTCGGATTGTGGGATAACTATTGTGTATTCGTTACTTATTTTTGACTGGGATGGCACTGTGATTGATTCGACCGCACGCATCGTATCCAGTATGCAGTCGGCTGCCAGAGATCTGGATCTCAGGCACTTGCAGGACCATGAAGCCAGAGAGATTATCGGACTGGGGCTGCCAGAAGCGATACAGGCATTGTATCCGGGTATCAGTGGTGATCTGTTGGTGCCGATGCGTGATCGCTATGTTTACCACTATATGGAAGGTGATAGCACACCTACATCGTTATTTCCTGGAGTACAGCAAACGCTTGAAAGTCTTCATAAGAAAGGTTATCGGCTCGCTGTTGCTACGGGTAAAAGTCGGCATGGCCTGGATCGTGTGTTAGCTGATACGGGGCTGGGCTGGTTATTTGAAATAACCCGTTGTGCCGATGAAACAACCTCTAAGCCACATCCTCATATGTTGGAAGAGATCTTAATAGAGAGCGGAATCTCTGCCGACGATGCCGTGATGATTGGTGACACAGAATTTGATCTGAAAATGGGTGTGCAGGCCGGCATGGATACCATCGCTGTGAGCTATGGCGCGCACCATATAAATCGTTTGAAGCAATATAATCCCGTTCTGGAAATGCATGCCTTTCCAGATCTGGAGGCATGGCTGGATTTGAAATCAGGAGAAGTGGTGTGAGTGAAAATCATTGGGATGAAGAAAAGGATGAAGCGTTGGATAAAACGTTAGAAAAAGCGGCGAGCAAGGGGGCTGGCAAAGAGTGGAAACTCATCGAGAAAATGCTCAATGGATTGTTTGTTGAGCAGCGCAGGGCGCGGCGCTGGGGAATCTTTTTTAAAGGCCTGACCTTTGCATATCTGATCGCCATTTTAGGTATCTATTTTTTTAATACGTCTTTTACAAGCGACTTGCCAGGTAAAACAGGCGAGCATACGGCGGTTATCGAAATTGCCGGTCCCATCTCTGCCGATGATGCTGCCAATGCGGATAGTATTATCTGGTCTCTGCGCGATGCGTTTAAAGCAGATAAAGCCAAGGCTGTGATTTTGCGTATTAATAGTCCTGGTGGCAGTCCGGTGCAATCTGGCTATGTTTATGATGAGATAAAGCGCTTACGTGCTTTATATCCGGCTAAGCCAGTGTATGCCGTGATTATGGATATCGGTGCCTCTGGTGCCTACTATATTGCAGCAGCGGCGGATGCAATTTATGCCGATAAAGCCAGTCTTGTAGGTTCTATCGGGGTTGTTTCGGGTGGGTTTGGCTTTGTTGATCTGATGGATAAAGTTGGTGTCGAGCGCCGGGCTATGACGGCGGGCGAAAATAAGGGTTTTCTTGATCCTTTCAGTCCGATGAAAGAGAGCGATAAAGTATTCTGGCAATCTGTTTTGGATACAACGCATCAGCAGTTTATTGATCAGGTGAAAAAAGGTCGTGGCGATAAGTTGGTTGACGAGCCTGATCTGTTTAGTGGATTGGTGTGGACGGGTGAGCAGGCTGTTAGAAAAGGCTTAATTGATGGCTTGGGAAGTGCCAGTTACGTGGCTCGGGAGATTGTTGGCCAGGAAAAGCTCATTGATTATTCTTCTAAAATGTCTCCATTGGATAAAGTGATTGAAAAATTCGGCGTCTCATTTGGTAAGACCCTGGCGGCTCAGATGGGTTTGACGAGTGGCTATTCATTGCGCTAAGGAGCAGATCTGAGGTTTCGGGGCTACATAGGAGCGCTTTAACGGGGCTGTATAGGCATTACTAACTACTAAAAAGGGGCTATTTATATAGTCCCTTTTTTATAGCCCTGATTCTGATAGCACGGTTTAAGAATCCCGTACAGTTATGTTATATGGCAGATATACCACATTTAGCGAGCATGCTTGTTAAACAGATCAGTGGTAAGCCTACCAGTGCGTTAGGGTCATCGCCTTCTAGTTTTTCAAATAAAGCTATACCAAGCCCTTCAGATTTAAAACTGCCGGCGCAATCCAGTGGACTCTCTTTGTCGATATAGTTTTCTATCATCTTTCTGTTAAGGAGGCGAAAGTACACATGATAAGGAATGACCTCTGTTTGAATCGTGGTGTTGCGCGTATCAATTACTGATAAGCCTGTCAGAAAAGTGACACGCTTTCCCGAAGCTTGTTGTAGTTGTTGAATAGCTTTTTCTTTGCTGCCTGGTTTTCCCATCACATGTTCATTGAGTACAGCAACCTGATCGGAGCCGATAATAATGCTACCGGGGTGCTTTATGGCAACGGCACGTGCTTTTTCTTCAGCAAGTCTCATCACCAGATGGTGCGGCGTTTCACCGGGAAGTCGGCTCTCGTCAATGTTCGGGCTATGGCAGCGATAGGGCAGTTGAAGCTTGTCTAAAAGGGCGCGACGGTAAGGTGAGCCGGAGGCTAAAACCAGTGGTTGCATGTTTCTTTTCCTGAAGGACTTATCTATTGATGTGCAAACGCGTAAAATAGGAAACGTTTTTAAGAACGAAACCTCATTTTCCTTTGACAGGAGGGCCGCTGGGCCCTAGAATTGCGCGCTTATGTCGTACGGTAACATACCGAAAATAGTTGATCCGCGAAAGCTTGCTGAGCGGGAAGTCCGAATTGCCGGTCAGGTCAGTGTTAAAGAGATGCCACGAGTAAGATCCTATCTGTGTCAAGATGGTGATGTTATTGATGTCAATCTGCTTTTTTCGCTGGATGAACGAAGGATTCGTATTATAACAGGTGATGCCAAAGGTCATGTTCACATGACGTGTCAGCGTTGCCTGGAAGCGGTCGAAGTCGATGTCCAGGCTGAGTTCAATCTGGCTATCGCGTTCAATGAGGAGAAGGCAAAGCAACTGCCTCGCTATTATGATCCATTGATCGTTGAGGACGAAGAGATCGAGCTATTGCACGTCATTGAAGAGGAGTTGATTCTCAGTCTGCCGTTAGTTCCATACCATGCAGATTGTAGTATTCAAACCCAATTCGGTGATGCGGATATGGCTGAAGAGCCAAAAAATGAAAAACCGAACCCGTTTAGAGTATTGGCCCAGCTTAAGGCCAATAAGAAATGATTTAGGAGTTAACTCACCATGGCAGTACAGAAAAGCAAAAAGTCTCGTTCACGCCGCGATATGCGTCGTTCTCACGATGCTTTGACTGGTCCGACATTATCTGTAGACGCAACGACAGGTGAAGTTCACCGTCGTCACCAAGTGACAGCTGACGGTTTCTACCGCGGCCGTCAGGTTGTAAATCAAGATAGCGAATAATATCGTTGTTGAATCGCGTCACTCTCTCGGTTGATGCGATGGGTGGGGACTTCGGTCCCCACGTGATCCTCCCTGCATGTCTTTCTGCATTAAAACGTTACCCTTATCTTAAAATCTTGCTGATTGGCGAAATTGATCAGTTAGAAAGTCTATTGTCAAAACAGCGGTTCGCTGAATCTATCATGTCCAGGCTGGTGCTTGTGCCTTCTGGTGACTCAGTTTCTATGGATGAAAAGCCATCATCGGCTATTCGGCATCGGCAGAACTCATCAATGGGCCTTGCGGTTAAAGCGGTCGCTGAAAAGCAGGCGGATGCATGCGTCAGTGGAGGTAATACGGGAGCTTTGATGGCGTTTGGGCGGCTGACCCTGAAGATGCTGCCTGGTATTGAGCGGCCCGCTATTGTTGCTTCAGTGCCTACCATGAATGGCCATTGTTATATGCTGGATTTGGGTGCGAATGTGGATTGTAGCGCGGCGCATCTGTTGCAGTTTGCGATCATGGCCAGTGTCATGGTTGAGGCCGTTGATAATAAGCCACAACCTACGATTGGTTTGCTGAATGTTGGTGAGGAGATGGTTAAAGGAAATGAGCAAGTGAGGCTTGCGAATGACCTTGTGCGTCAGCAGCAGGGGCTGAACTACATCGGTTATGTTGAAGGAAACGATGTGTTTGCCGGTAAAGCTGATATTGTTGTTTGTGACGGCTTTGTCGGGAATGTTACGCTGAAAAGTAGCGAGGGTCTGGCTCGTCTGATCTCTGGCAAAGTTCGGCTCGGTTTTACGCGTAATTTATATCGTCGTTTCTTGGCTATGTTGGCGCGCCCTGTCTTAAAGGAGATTCAGGTTCAGCTGGACCCTTCAAGGCGCAATGGTGCAACGTTACTGGGGTTGCAAGGTATCGTCATCAAAAGCCACGGAAGTGCAGATCAGCGATGTTTTGGCTATGCGCTGGATCGTGCTATTGCGGAGGTTTTGCAGAACGTTCCGGGAAGAATAAGTGAGCGCTTATCGGGCTACCTGTCGTCTCGACGTGATTAGGCGTTCAAATTTTCTGGCAATATTGTAAACTACACACTTTTTGGGCATAACGAAGGTTATGCTGTTTATCAGATTTTAGCGAGTTGAGGGCATTTATGTCGCAGTCTTTTGCTTTTGTTTTTCCCGGGCAGGGTTCCCAGCAGCTAGGTATGCTGGCTGAATTAGCTGCTGAAAATCCAATAATCCAAAATACATTTGCCGAAGCTTCAGCTGTTCTTGGTTATGATTTATGGGAACTGGTGCAGAATGGTCCGGAAGCTGATCTGAATCAAACCGACAGAACTCAGCCTGCATTGCTGGTAGCCGGCGTTGCTTTGTGGCGTTTATGGCTTGAAAAAGGCGGAGCAAAGCCTGCGATCATGGCTGGGCATAGTTTGGGTGAGTATACGGCGCTGGTATGTTCGGGTGCGATTAAGTTCAGCGATGCGGTTACTTTAGTTAGATTGCGTGGCGAGTACATGCAGCAAGCTGTACCGGCTGGTACGGGTGCCATGGCTGCTATTCTTGGCTTGGCTGATGATGCCATTCTGGCGAGTTGTCAGCTTGCTCAGCAGGGACAAGTGGTTTCTCCGGTTAATTATAACTGCCCGGGGCAAGTTGTTATTGCGGGGGAGAAAGAAGCGGTAGAGCGGGCGATTGTCGCCTGTAAAGAGGCGGGTGCTAAGCGTGCTATTCCTTTGCCTGTCAGTGTGCCGTCTCATTGTTCTTTAATGAAGCCTGCTGCTGAGAAATTGGCAGATGCGTTGGCCAATATCACTATTGTTATGCCCGAAATCCCGGTTATTCAAAATGTGTCTGCATCGCAGCCGGAAAATGAAGAACAGTTGATCTCTAATTTGCTGGCCCAGTTATATAGCCCGGTTCTATGGACCGATAGTGTTCAGGCTATGGTGGCTCAGGGTGTGGAGGCGACTATCGAGTGCGGTCCAGGCAAGGTATTGTCTGGGTTGAATAAGAAGATTCATAAACCGCTGGTTTTGAAAGCAATTAATGATTCTGCGGGTCTTGAAGCTGCTTTGGTATAGTGACAGAAAAGGATATTGGAATGAGTATTGAAGGCAAAATAGCCCTTGTTACTGGTGCTACACGTGGAATTGGTAAAGCGATAGCGTTAGAGTTAGGGCGCCAGGGGGCTATTGTGGTTGGTACCGCAACCAGCGACTCAGGTGCGGGTTCGATTACTGAGTACCTCCAGCAAGCCGGTATTAGCGGTAAAGGAATAACCCTGGATGTGTCGTCAAGTGAATCTGTTGATGTTGTTATTAAAGCAATTCAGGACGAATTTGGTGCTGTCGCGATTTTAGTGAATAATGCAGGCATCACCCGTGATAATATAATGTTACGCATGAAAGATGATGAGTGGGATTCGGTATTGAATACGAATCTAACATCGGTATATCGTGTTGTTAAAGGTTGTCTCAGGGGTATGACAAAAGCTCGCTGGGGGCGTATTATCAGCGTCAGTTCAGTTGTCGCATCAATGGGTAATGCTGGCCAAGCTAACTATGCTGCTGCAAAATCGGGCATGGAAGGTTTTACACGAGCGCTTGCGCGTGAAATTGGTTCGCGTAATATTACGGTGAACTGTGTTGCGCCGGGATTTATTGATACCGATATGACCAGTGGGCTTCCAGAAGAGCAGAAAGCAGCTTTGCAGTCGCAGATTCCGATGAATCGTCTGGGGCGCCCTGAAGAGATTGCGTCGGTTGTAGGTTTTCTTGCGAGTGAGGGAGGAGCCTACGTTACCGGGGAGTCAATTCAGGTCAATGGTGGCATGTACATGAGCTAAATCAGACAATTTGATTTTAGGAATTGTTTTTTTCGATAATATGTTGATAATTGGCCGTCAGCTGAAATGAATTCAAAATGCCTGCTTGCTATGTACAGGTGGGTTCTAATAAAATCACGATTTCATACCTTCGGTGTGAAGGGTTGATAAGAAGATAGGAAGAGCTATGAGCAATATTGAAGAGCGCGTTAAGAAAATCATTGCGGAACAGTTGGGTGTTAAAGAAGAAGAAGTAACCAACGCTGCTTCCTTCGTTGAAGATCTGGGTGCAGATTCCCTCGACACTGTTGAGCTGGTAATGGCTCTTGAAGAAGAGTTTGAAACTGAGATTCCAGATGAGGAAGCTGAAAAGATTACGACTGTTCAGCTGGCAATCGATTACGTAACTGCTCATCAGTAATCGAGCCGTATTAGATTAAAGTTTTACCGAAAAGCCGCATCTATATACGTAGAGTGCGGCTTTTCTATTTATATGGATTTTTCACTGGAGTGGCGCTATGTCTCGCAGAAGAGTGGTAGTTACCGGAATGGGTATGCTGACGCCGGTAGGTAACACTGTCCAGGATACATGGGATAGTATCCTTGCCGGTAAAAGTGGGGCAGCGACGATTGAACATTTTGATGCTTCTCAGTTTTCTACACGTTTTTCAGCCCCAATAAAAAATTTCGATGCTGCTGAATTCATGAATCCAAAAGATGCACGTAAAATGGATCTGTTTATTCAGTATGGTATGTCCGCAGCATCTCAGGCCATTAAAGATTCAGGTCTGGAAGTAACGGATGCTAATGCATCGCGTATTGGTTGTGCTGTTGGTTCGGGTATTGGTGGGCTTACGCTGATTGAAAGTACCTACAACACGCTTAAAAACGGTGGGCCAAGAAAGATCTCTCCGTTTTTTGTGCCTGGCAGTATTATAAATATGATTTCGGGTAACCTGGCGATTAAGTATGGCCTGAAGGGTCCTAATATTGCGATCACTACTGCCTGTACAACAGGTACTCATAATATCGGATCTGCTATGCGCATGATTCAGTATGGTGATGCGGATGTGATGCTCGCGGGTGGTGCTGAAATGGCCACGACTGAGTTAGGCTTGGGAGGATTTGCCGCAGCACGTGCGTTATCAACGCGAAATGACGATCCTCAAAGCGCCAGCCGCCCATGGGATCGGGATCGTGATGGCTTTGTATTGGGCGATGGTGCCGGTGTTCTTGTTATCGAAGAGTATGAGCATGCTAAGGCGCGTGGTGCAAATATCTATTGTGAACTGGCTGGGTTAGGCATGAGCGATGATGCGCATCATATGACAGCTCCTCCCGCAACAGGTGAAGGCGCGGCAAGTTCGATGGCGAATGCTATCCGCGATGCGGGCTTAAATCCTGAGCAGGTGCAGTATATCAATGCTCACGGTACTTCAACACCTGCTGGAGATCTTGCCGAAACCAATGCGGCTAAATTAGTATTTGGTAATTCTGTATCAGGTCTGCGTATGAGCTCAACTAAGTCCATGACGGGCCATCTGTTGGGTGCTGCCGGTGCTGTTGAGGCAATTTTCTCTATTTTAGCTATTCGCGATCAGGTTGCACCACCGACCATCAATCTGGACAATCCATCAGAAGAGTGTGATCTGAACTACGTGGCGCATGACGCTCAACCTTGTGTCATCGAAGCCGCCGTATCGAACTCGTTTGGTTTTGGTGGAACCAACGGTACTCTTGTCTTTCGCAAAATCTGACAGTGCCGGATTTGGAAGTGTCAGATCTGACAAGAGTTAATGGTGAAAAATCCCATTCCTTAGACGTGATGGATAGGGGTTTGTGTTATGGCGATGGCTTATTTGAAACAATTAAAGTTTTTCAAAATAAGCCGTTGCTGTTAGATGCTCATTTTAGCCGTCTTGCGCTGGGTTGTGAGCGTTTGGGAATCGCTTTTGATGGCCTTAAAGACCGCTTTAAGGCTGATATCAGCGATCTTTTAGCTCTTAATCCTCACTCTCTGGCGGTGCTAAAGCTGACTGTCACCCGGGGAGCAGGACCGCGTGGTTACTTTGCAGCAAACAACCTTCGACCTACAACGATCTCATCTTTATCGATAGCACCCGACTTTACGCATAAGGCGGTAGAAGGCGTGGTACTCCGCTGGTGTCAGACGCCTTTGTCGATCAATCCGCTGCTGGCCGGTATAAAACATTTGAATCGTTTGGAACAGGTGCTTGCCAGAAAAGAGTGGGATACAGCTGATATTTCAGAAGGCTTGATGAAAGATGCTGACGGATTTCTGATCGAAGGCACGATGAGTAATATCTTCTGGATAGAGCAGGGGCGACTCTATACGCCGGAGCTGGACCGATCTGGTGTCGCTGGTGTGCTACGTGGGGCTGTTATTGATATGGCTGCCAGACAGAACAATCCTGTGCTTACAGGCCGGTTTACTGAGATAGTACTGAATAAGGCCGAAGAAGTTTTTATTTGTAACTCCTTAATAGATATTTGGCCTGTCAGGAAGTTAGAGGCGATGGAATGGCAAATTGGCCCGCAAACACGCAGACTACAGGCGTTACTGAAAGAGGAATATAGCGTTTGAGACGGTTACTGATTTTTGTTGTTATTATGTTTGCGCTGAGTGCTGCCGTGTTGGGGTGGGTGTGGCAGGATATGCATCGTTATATGCAAACACCGATCGCTTTAGAACAAAATATTCCATCTTTTGTCGTCGCAAAAGGTACGTCTTTTAACCGTATGTCAGAAAACTTAGAGCAAGCGAGCATTATTGCCCATCCATTCTATTTTAAAGCTTATGCACGTCTCAATAAGTTAGGTGTCAAAATCAAAGCGGGCGAGTATTTTATCGAAAAAGATCTGACACCTGCAGAGCTATTGATGATGATGGTTAACGGTGAGGCCGTTCAGCATAGTTTTACCATTATTGAAGGGACTACATTTAAACAGCTCCGGGCTTCACTCGAAAACCAAGCAGATCTGATTAAACAAACACTTAAGGGTAAAACCGATACAGAAATTTTAACTGCTCTGGGTGTTACTGAGCCGCATCCGGAAGGTTTGTTTTTAGCGGAAACGTTCCAGGTTGAGCGTGATTCAACAGATCTTGCCTTACTCGAGCGTAGCTATAAAGCCTTGCAGCAGGCGCTAACGTCCTCATGGCGGGCTCGGGATACTTCTTTACCCTATCAATCACCTTATGAAGCGTTAATAATGGCGTCTATTGTTGAAAAAGAGACCGCAGTAGCAGAGGAGCGGCCGCTGATAGCAGGTGTCTTTATTAAGCGCTTATCAATTGGCATGCGTTTGCAAACCGATCCAACCGTTATCTACGGTATTGGTGATAAATATCAGGGAAATATTACCCGTAAGGATTTACGAACGCCGACTGCCTACAATACTTATACAATTGACGGCCTTCCGCCTACGCCGATTGCAATGGTGGGGCGGGAAGCCATTAGTGCTGCATTGAATCCTGAGGTGACTAAATCATTGTACTTTGTTGCCAAAGGCGACGGTTATCACCAGTTTTCTCCCTCGCTGGCTAAGCATAATCAAGCGGTCAGGGAATATCAGCTGAAACGAAAGCAACAATACCGTTCAACACCGGAGTAATAATGGACAAGGTAAATAAAGGGTGCTTTATCACCATTGAAGGTACTGAAGGTGTTGGGAAAAGCACAAACGTAGAATTTATCCGTCAATATTTGGCTGATAAAGGGATTGATCTGCGTTTGACCAGAGAGCCGGGTGGAACACCATTAGCTGAAGAAATTCGTGAGCTATTACTACAGCCCCGGGAGGAAGTCGTCTGCGATGATGCAGAAATACTACTGGTGTTTGCTGCACGAGCGCAGCATGTTGATCAGGTGATTAAACCTACTCTGGAAAAAGGAGGGTGGGTGCTGAGTGATCGTTTTACTGATGCTACTTTCGCTTATCAGGGGGCTGGCAGAGGGATAAGCTGGAACCGTATTCAGCAGTTAGAGCAATATGTTTTAGGTGATCTTCGTCCTGATCTGACTATCTTGCTGGATATACCTGTTGAAGAGGGGATGGCAAGAGTGATGCAACGTGGAGAGCCTGATCGGTTTGAGCGTGAAAAGTTGGATTTTTTTGATAAAGTCAGGCAAGGCTATCATCACCGTTTAAGAGCTGAGCCGGATCGTTTTGCACTGATTGACGCTTCACAGTCATTGCAGGGTGTTCAGCAGCAAATAGCCGCTGCGCTAGCAGAAAAACTGGATATTGTTTAATGGAGATCGGTGACCGTTATCATTCATTAGATGCGGCTATTTACCCTTGGTTTGAAGATCAGTGGCAAAGAGTTGTTCGTTTGCATAATGATAAGCACCTACCGCATGCGTTATTACTCAGCGGTATGCCCGGAATTGGCAAAGCACGTTTAGCTGAAGCGATAGCAGGTTATGTTATGTGTCATCGGCCTCAGTCATTAAAGGCTTGTGGACAGTGCCGGAGTTGTATTTTATTAAACTCCAGTGGGCATCCTGACCTGTACTTTTTGCGTCCGGAAGAAACGGGCAAGCCGATTAAAGTTGATCAGGTACGTCAGTTGACTGAGTTTATGCACAATACCGCTCAACAGGGCGGTTATCGTATTGTGGTGCTTGAACCTGCTGAATCAATGAATATCTCTGCGGCGAATGCGTTGTTAAAAACTCTGGAAGAGCCTGGGCGAGACACGCTACTTATTTTAATTACACATCAATTAGGCCAGGTACTGCCTACCGTCAGAAGTCGTTGTCAACGACTGGATTGTCATCCGCCAGCGGAAACTGTTGCGGTTGAATGGTTATCTCAGCAACTGTCTGTCGATGCTCAGGAAGCATTACAACTACTCAATGTTGTACATGGCGCCCCTTTAACGGGGTTGTCGTTTAAGAAACAAGGCCATCAAGCACTAAGAGCTGATTTTCTAACGGCATTAAGAGATATACTCAGGCAACGGAAAACGCCGGTTGAAGTTGCTGGTGAGTTTCTCAAGGCTGATCTGGATCTGTTGCTGGGCTGGTTGCAAGGATTGTTAGCAGACGTTGTGCGCATACTATTACTGGGTAGTGATGAGCTTATTCGTAATATGGATATGCAAAAAATGTTAAAGGGTATTGCTAAAAACAGCACGAAAGTTAAAATCTTTACCTTAGCTGACCTTGTTCAGGTTGAGCGCTTAGGTCTGCAGCGCAGACAAAATCCAAATAAGCAGCTATTGTTAGAACGTATACTCATAGATTGGTCCGCATTAGTGCGAGCCTAGAGAAGGGGTTCTCAAGACACAATGTCAGTCGTTCCGCGCATAAGCCATGGTATATTGTCACTCAACATCGAGACAAAAGAAGATCTCTACAGAGCTTATATGCCCTTTGTGGCCAATGGTGGTATTTTTATACCTACGGCTCGGGCTTATCAGTTAGGAGAAGAGGTCTTTATGCTGCTGACCTTGATGGATGATCCGGACAAAATACCTATTACGGGTAAAGTTATCTGGGTGACTCCAAAAGCGCCTCAGGGAGGAAAAAAGCCGGGTATTGGTATACAGCTTTCTCCTGAGGATACAACACTCGTTCAAAAAATAGAAACTCACCTGGCAGGCGCTCTGAATTCCGGACGTCCAACTAATACACTTTAATATGTAGTCTTATGTATATAGATTCACATTGTCACCTCGACAAGTTAGACCTTTCTCCTTACGATAATAACTTTTCCGCTATGCTCGCTGCGGCTTTTGACAGAGATATTTCGCGGCTGCTGTGTGTTTCAATCGATCTTGAGCAGTTTAAAGGGATGTATCAACTGATTCAGGATCAGCCTAAGGTTTTTGTTTCATTAGGGGTTCATCCTCTGCATGTGGAGAATGAAGCGGCAATTGTATCGGTGCAAAGCCTGCTGGATGGTGTAAAGCAACACTCAAAAATTGTTGCTATTGGAGAAACCGGTCTGGATTATTATTATCAGTCACAGACAAAAGAGCTTCAGCAGCAAAGCTTTATTAATCATCTATGTGCAGCGGATCAGCTCGGCATGCCAGTGATTGTTCATACCCGTGATGCCAGAGAAGATACGCTCTCATTAATCAGAGCGCACGGAGGTGACTCTGGTGGCGTATTGCACTGCTTCACAGAGTCTTTGGCGATGGCAAAAGCAGCACTTGATATGAATTATCTGATCTCTTTTTCAGGTATCGTTACATTTCGTAATGCACAAGAACTGCGTGATGTAGTTAAAGCGATTCCTTTGGAAAACATACTGATCGAAACAGATGCCCCTTATCTTGCACCGATACCTTACCGAGGCAAAAAGAATGAGCCTAAGTATGTAGTGGAAGTGGCTCAGTGCATCGCTGACTTAAAAGGTGTGTCCGTTGAAAAAGTAGCAGAAGCTACCTCTGAGAATTTTTATCGTTTATTTAGCAAAGCCGCTCAGCTGGACGGTATCCCTTCATGTGGATGATGCCGCCGGTGGATTATATAGAGCCTTTATTTCGGCCGCCGAGCGAAGCGCACTCCCTGATTCTGCAAGTGACTAATGGCTGCAGCTGGAACAAATGCGTGTATTGTGAAATGTACACGGCACCTCAGAAAAAATTCAAACCAAAAGCAGACGCTGAAATCCTCGCTGAAATACAGCGATGTGGTGAAGAGCTGCCCAACACGCGTCGCGTTTTTCTTGCCGATGGCGATGCGATGGCGCTCTCTTTTCGTCGCCTCAAAAGCACTCTTGAAGCGATAAAAGAGCATCTTCCAATGGTTACGCGGGTGACGGCGTACTGCTTACCGAGAAACGTGAAGAAAAAGACCGTAGAAGAATTAGCTGAGCTGCAAGCACTTGGCTTATCGATGGTCTATGTCGGTGTTGAGACGGGCGATGATGAGTTGTTGGCGTTGATCGATAAAGGTGAAACTTATCAGTCCACCTATGATGCATTGGTCAAACTCCAGGCGGCGGGTATTAAACGCTCTGTTATGGTGATTAATGGTTTAGGTGGGCAAGCTCTGAGTAAGCAGCATGCACAACAGACGGCCCGCTTGATCAATGCGACTCAGCCCGAATATCTGGCGAGCCTGGTGCTATTCTTTTCTAAAGGTGATCAGCGCTACAAAGAAGCCTTTGAAGGGCGTTTTGAGGAGATGAGTGATATTCAGTTGTTTCGGGAGATGCAGCAGTTTATTCGGGCACTTGAATTGAAGAAAACTATTTTCCGAAGCGATCATGCGTCTAATCTGTTAGTGTTGAAAGGCGTGTTAGGCACCGATAAATCACACTTATTGGCGCAGCTGGAGAATGCCATTAGCGGCGCGTCATCTGTCTTTTTACGTCACTCCAGCGACAGAAGTCTCTGATTACTTACTTCTTTGGTGCTTTTATGGGCCGATATATTTCATTGATCAGTGTTGGTATGCTATAAGCCTTAGTTGTAATTATAATAAGTCACAATAGCAGGAAAAACCCATGAGACGTCCCGTTCGAATTGCCGTTACCGGTGCCGCTGGCGCAATCAGTTATAGCCTTTTATTTAAAATTGCAGCGGGAGAGATGATGGGCAAAGACCAGCCTGTTATTCTTCAGCTGATCGAACTACCTCATGCTATGGATTCCCTGCGTGGTGTTGCGATGGAGCTTGAGGATTGTGCTTATCCTTTACTTCACACGATTACTTTGCATGATAATGTTGAAGATGGTTTTAAAAATGCTCACTATGCGTTGCTGGTTGGGGCACGTCCGCGTGGTCCCGGTATGGAGCGCAGTGATCTGCTCGAGGTGAACGCGGAGATTTTTGCCCGCCAGGGTAAAGCTCTCAATGATTTCGCAAACCGTGATGTAAAAGTATTGGTGACGGGCAACCCGGCTAATACCAATGCGTTGATTGCCAGTCGTAACGCGCCTGACCTTAGCCCTTCACAATTTACCTGTTTAACACGACTTGATCATAACCGTGCGAAAGGCATTCTTGCCAGCCAGTCGGGTGCAACCGCACGTGATATCAGCGGAATCATTATCTGGGGTAATCACTCGCCGACACAGTACCCTGACCTTCATCATGCGACTATTTTGGGTGAGCCCGCGTTACCGCAGATCGATTTTGATTGGTATAAAGATACGTTTATTCCTCAGGTTCAGCAGCGTGGTGGAGCGATTATACAAGCACGAGGATTATCCAGTGCTGCCTCTGCAGCCCAGGCTATTGTAAACCAGATGTGTGATTGGGTGCTGGGTACCGACCCGGGTGAAATCGTTAGCATGGGTATTCTGAGTGATGGTAGTTACGGGATTGAGAAAGGTATTTTCTATTCTTTCCCTGTGCGTTGTAACTATGGACGTTATCAGATCGTTCGTGGCATTGAGATAAATGACTTTAGCCGGCAGCGTTTGGATGAAACTGAGCAAGAGCTGTTAGAGGAAAAAGCGGTGATTGAACACCTGTTGCCTAAAGAAACAGAAGCGTCACACCTGAATCTATCCATCTGTCTGCGTTCAGGGGTAACGCTTTATGCTGACGGAACAGGGCCGGACCAGAATAGTAAATTTATGACAACCAACCGAGTAATGTAGGCCGTCATCAAAAAAACGTCCGGATAACAATAAAAACCTCTGAAGTGATTCAGAGGTTTTGTTGATCTGACATTAACTCAATTCAGCTTAACCCGTTTCAATTAAATTCGAATCAGTGTAATTCTTCTTCACTGGCAGGCGTGATGCTGCTCATAATTTTGTTGATATCCAGCAAAATGGTTAACAGTTTGTTGTAATAACAAACACCCTGTACAAAGCGTCTGCCCGACTCTTCAGCCGCAAGATTGGGGGCGCGTTCAATATCATTTTGTGGAATATTGATTACTTCATCAACGCTATCAACGACAAGTCCGATCACTTCCTCTTCATTGTAATCAACCATGATGATGCGTGTATTATCATCCACAGCAGCTGTTTGCATCCTGAAGAGACGGCGTGTGTCAATGACGGTGGCGACATTACCACGTAGGTTGATAATGCCTAAAATATAATCTTCAGCGCCGGGAACAGGCGTTATGTCGGTATAGCGCAATACTTCTTTGACCTTCATGACATCTATACCATAAAGCTCTTTATTGACTTTGAACGTTGCCCATTGATGGTAGGCAATCTCTTCCTGATTGGCGCGTTTGGCCCGCTCTTTCTTATCCTGCTGAGTTTGCTGCATGCTTTCTATGGATTGCAGGTGTTCTGCTTCAGCTTGTAAGCTCATGTTGGTCTGTCCACTTTTGATTAGCTGAGTAGTTAAAAAACATTTTCCGAATGGGTTATATGTTTT
>NZ_JBFIIH010000090.1:0-17448 GCF_041601355.1 Neptunomonas sp. | reverse complement strand
TGCGCACCACCACAGGCTTCAAATGCAATCAGACACGGCGGTAGTTGAGCGATAAAAGTTATGAGTTTTTGACGAGAAAGTTTCTTTTTACAGACTTGTTGATCGTGGGAGTCACAACCGATTAAATGAAAAGAAGACTTGCCTAAATCGATTCCAAGGACTTTGATATACATGAGATGGTTCTCCTTGTTGGTTTCGTCACCTTTCCAGCATAGCTGGTTAAAAGCGAGGGGAACCATCTCATTAAGCCACCTGATCAGGTGGCTTGGTAATCGTAGCCTTGCTCGTTATCCATAAACCAAATGAGGTAGCCATGTCGCGAGTGATGGCCATGCGGCTAATAAGCCCAACATTGACAGTTGGATGAAAATAAACGGAATGACTCCCCGGTATATCTGCCCTGTTGTAATCGAATCCGGGGCCACTCCACGCAAGTAGAATAGTGCGAAACCAAAGGGAGGTGTCAGGAAAGACGTTTGTAAGTTCAGAGCAATCATTATTCCTAACCAGATAGGGTCCAGACCCATGGTTAACAGAATGGGTGCAATGATAGGGACAACGACGAATGTTATCTCGATAAAATCAAGGAAAAAGCCTAGTAAGAACATGACCAGCATGACCACTGCTAATGCACCCCATACGCCACCAGGAAGACCCGTCAGGAAGTCGCGCACTATGTCGTCGCCACCAAAACCGCGAAATACCAGTGAGAAGATGGATGCGCCCACCAGAATGATAAACACCATAGAGCTTACTTGTGTGGTTGATCGCATCACAGCCGTAAGCGTTTTCATATTGAAGTTGCGCTTAAAGATGGAAAGTAGAACAGCGCCAACAGCACCAACAGCCGCCGCTTCTGTCGGTGTCGCAAACCCGCCGAGAATAGAGCCCAGAACAAGCCCGATCAGCAAAATGGGTGGCACTAAAGCACTGAGAACCTTTACCCAGAGGTTTTCTACCGCATCACGTTCCGTTTTAGGAATGGCAGGAACAGAAGAAGGTGAGAGAATAGCTTTAGCCACAATGTAAAGGGTATAGGCCAGCACCAGTAATAACCCCGGAATTAATGCCCCTAAGAAGAGGTCACCGACGGTGACGGTTTCAGGGGAGAATAGGCCTTGATCAATTTGCGCCTGCTGATACGCAGAGCTGATTACGTCGCCTAGTAGTACCAATACAATAGAAGGGGGGATTATTTGGCCTAGCGTACCTGATGCACAGATAACACCACAGGCAATCTGAGGGTCGTAGCCACGACGTAACATGGTAGGCAAAGAGAGTAATCCCATAGTCACGACTGTTGCCCCCACAATACCGGTGCTGGCTGCCAGTAACATACCCACAATCGTTACTGAAATACCTAATCCGCCGCTCATCGAACCGAAGAGCATCGACATCGTATCGAGAAGCCCTTCGGCAATCTTGGACTTCTCCAACATGACGCCCATGAAAACGAATAGTGGTACGGCAACTAAGACTTCGTTATTCATAATGCCAAATAGGCGGTTAGGAATCGCTTCCAGAAAAACTGAATCAAAGTGGCCGGTTAATGCCCCCACGCCTGCAAACAGAAGCCCCGTACCTGCCAGAGAAAATGCGACGGAGTAGCCCATTAGCAAAACAATAACGGCGGCTAAAAAGAGAAAGAGAGAAAGGTATTCCATCATACGGTGTGCTCCGTAACATCTTCTTCTAGGAGGTGGCCCTGGCCGGTTAGCACCAGAATACAGCGACAAAGCTCTGATATGCCCTGCAGGCAGATTAAAACCGGCATGGCGATCAGAGCAGATTTAAGAATGTAGCGAAAGTTGAGTCCGCCGGACTCCTGAGAGCCCTCTCTTAATTCCCATGAAGTTGCTACATACTCCCATGAGATATAGCCGATAAAGCCAGCAACAGGAAAGAGTAGTAGTAAGATGCCGCCAATATTAATCCAGGCTTTGCCGCGTTCACTTAAGGGGCGATAGAAAATATCAACACGGACATGGCCATCATGTTTAAGGGTATAGGCAGCACCCAAAAGGAAAACAAAGCTATGCATATAGATGACAGATTCTTGTAAGGCAATATTGCCTGTATTGAATGCGTAGCGCATAACTACGATGACAAACGTGATGATCACCATCAACAAGGTGAGCCAGGATATGGTGCGTCCTGTCCATTCGCTGAAGTTATCGAGTAATCGGACTAGCCGACTAAGAAAATTGCTATTCATTTTTATTCTCATATTAGCAAGATTAGGTTCGAAGTTTGAATGTAATGAAAAGTATAACAATAAAAAACCAGAATATTTATCCGTATTTCCACTTGTTTATGCATACTAGGCTACAAAATCGATTAAATCCCTTACAATAGCCATGTCACTTTCCCAAGCAGAGATCTGTACATGACTGATAGATTGCCCGTAGAAGCGCAATTGCGCTCACTGGATCATAAAAAATTAGCCGCTTATTGTGCTGCAATGACTGAGCGACAGTTTCCTAACTTTGTACTTTTTAGTAAATTGACAGAATTTGGCGACATCAAGCAGCTGGAAACCGTGCTGGATGGTGTATGGCAGTCTTTGGTGCCAGGTGGTGCCAAAATGAACTTCGAAGTTCAGTTAGATAAAGTCGATGCTAATATGCCGAATCTGGATGAGTATGAGATGTATGGTGCATCGCCGGCTCTGGATGCAGTTGTGTCTCTCTACTCGACATTAACCTGTATCCTGGAAGCTGATGTGGATGAAGCGATTGCCGTCGGAAATGTGTCGCGTGAATGTGTTGCCATGTTTATCGAGATTTCAGAAGGCGATGACCAAATGTCAGATGAAGAGATAATTCGTCTGATTAACAACCATGATTTGATGATTCAGGAAGATGAGTTTCACGAAGAAGTGGTTGAGCGCCTTGTGAAAGTAAAACAGTTAGACAAAGCTTTTATCAGCGAACTGCGTTCGTTGGCGAGCAATCAAGGTGTGAGTAATATTGGGATAAGTGACGAAGACGCCTGATGCTTAAAATTGGATTACTATTGCTGATAGCCCCTTGTTTACTGCTGATGGGGGGCTACATGTACGAACAGTCTCTGGTCAGCGATTGTCTTGATGCAGGTGGTTCATTTAATTATGAATTACTTGCCTGTGATCAACACAACAACCATCCCTTCATGCCCTATATGGCGAGGCATCCCCTATTTGTAAATGGAGGTATGTTATTGTCGGTTATCGGTTTGTTTTTCTGCATTATCGGTTTGTATAAAGGCCGATAGTCGGCGCTGGAAAGAGTTACCATGCTGAAAAAATCACTTTTAATTTTCTTTTTGTTACTGCTCATTGCCGCTGTTTATGGCTGGATGAACAGAGAGAGCTGGCTGGCAGGTTTTAATCAGGAAAGAGCGCTTACAACGGCAAAATTTAAACAAGAAGGTGAGTCTGTTGGGAAAACGGTCGGTCAACAAGATTGCTTAGATATTACACTGAAGCAGTTTGATGGATGTCTAAGTTATAGCTGTACTGTCAATCAAGGGGTGTTTTTGAAAGCATGCTTGAGTCAGGCAAAACAGACGCAGGGCTTTTGCGATGGAGTGCCGGAGTATCGTGAAAAACCAACCGAAGATGATAAAAACTGGGCCAAGTATTACTGCTGGGATAGAAACATTCGAGGTGAAGGGTGTCGCTTCTTAATGAAACAGCAAAAGTATTTTTGTAGTCAGCAATAGGTTTTGCGATAGGCTATTTTAATGACGGCTTAAGACTCAATACTGAGTAGTAAACCAGCAACGCACCTTGCCCGGCCATTGAAAGAAAAACGAGCAAACCTGCTCTGCTCCGGGAATATCATCCCAAAGCAGGGCAGAGGTCGTTACAACGTCAGAATAACTTTTCCCTGGGTATGCCCGGAAGCAATATCGTTGAAAGCATCAGCGGCTTTTTCAAGAGGATAAGTCGCTGCGATTTTTAATTGTAATTGTTGTTGAGCATTCAGTTTCGCCATTGAGCATAACTGCGCCGCGTTAGGCTCAACACGCAAAGGTAAGACCTTGAGCCCTTGAGCAGCCCCGGCTGCAATGACTTCATCTTTGGTTACCGATGGCAGTGTAATCATCATGCCGGAGCTTTTCAGACAGGAAAGTGCCTCAATGCCAGTCTGGCCGCCTACACCATCGATGATCAGATCAATATCCTGTATAACTTCACCGACTTTTTGCTTTTTATAGTCGATCACCTGGTCGCAGCCGAGGCTGCTTACAAAGGGGTGGTTGGCTGCTGATGCAGAACCTATAACGGTCGCACCTTTCCACTTTGCCAGCTGCACTGCAAGGTGTCCAACGCCCCCGGCTGCGGCAAGAATCAACACTCGCTGTTTGGCTTGAAGCCGGCCGTGATCAAACAGGGCCTGCCATGCGGTTAACCCTGCCAATGCCAAACCGGCGGCTTCAGTCAGATTACAACCTGAAGGTATGCGCGCAATTTGCTCAGCGGGTACCGCTACTTGTTCTGCATAACAGCTGGCCGCTTTCGGGAAGCGGACAAATCCATAGACATGATCACCTGACTGAAAATCAGAAACGTCAGCGCCGCAGGCGATAATTGATCCGCAAAACTCCCAACCAGGAATAAAGGGAAGTTCTCCGATAAACGCTGCTGCGCCTCCGCCTCCGCTGGTTTTCCAGTCGATAGGGTTGACGCCGACAGCATGATTTCTGACTAATACTTCATTTGGTTTTAGTTGCGGTTCAGGCACATCTTCATAAACTAATGCTTCGGGGCCGCCGAAGGTATGAATCCGGATCGCTTTCATGAGTGTTCCTCTGAGTATGTTAACAACTGAGAGTGCTAACAATAAGTGCGCCAACAAAATGAGATGCTACTGGTCGACTATAGTATCAACCACAACGTGGCAACATTAGAGACTATCTTTGCAGCCGACACAAAGCAATTCTGTTAGTCTTATCTGCTCAAAAATCTGACCATATAAAGAAGTGAGAAAACCATGTACTTGCTGGTAATACTTGAACAAATACTGTTTTGGGGTGGTCTTATTGTTTTTCTGGTGTCTTTAGCCATGTATGCCGGTAGAACAAAAGACTATAAGTCTTTGCTCATGTTCTGGCAGCCAACTATTGAATTCAATCCTAAAGAATTCAAAATCAATCGCACCGGAATGACCATGATGATCGTCGGGCTGGCACTACGTCTGGCAGTTAATTTTATAGTTTAGGAGGGAAAATGAAAGGCAACCCTGTCAAAGGGGCAGATTACTTATTTCGCGGGTTCGGCATGTTGCCGGAACCGGGAATTCGACGCTTTGTCCTGATACCTCTGTTGGTAAATATATTCCTGTTTTCTTCAGCAATCTGGCTATTGATCAATGAGTTTGATGGTTGGGTAAATTATTGGCTGAATAAATTACCAGAATGGTTATCATTTCTTGATTGGCTTCTCTGGCCGCTGTTTGCCGTGTTGGTGTTGGTTACTGTTTATTATGGATTCTCGATAATTGCGAATCTGATTGCCGCCCCTTTTAATGGTTTTCTGTCTGAGAAAGTTGAAAAAATGCGAAGTGGTGCTGTCATGGCAGATGAAGGCTGGAAAGGTATGCTAGCGATGATTCCCCGCTCGTTGCAGCGTGAACTGGCTAAAATAGCTTATTATTTACCGCGTTTGTTTTTACTCCTGATACTTAGTTTCATTCCGCTGGTGAATGTTATCGCACCGTTTTTGTGGTTCCTGTTTGGTGCCTGGATGATGGCTATCCAATATTGTGACTATCCGATGGATAATAACAAAGTCAGCTTTGGCCAGATGAAACAACTATTGGCAGAGCGTCGCTTAACGTCATTAGGTTTTGGTGCGCTGGTTCAGGTTGGGATGTTGATACCGGTCGTTAATCTGGTGATGATGCCAGCCGCCGTTATCGGCGCGACACTTTACTGGACAGAAGAGCATTCGGTTCAACAGCGCAGTAGATAACTGTGTTACGTCTTCGTCAGGATTCTGTCTCATTGATTTTGACAAGCATATCCAGAGGAAAGTGACAGCAGAACAAACTTCCTTTGCCGGGCTGGCTCTCAATGGTCAGCTTGGCTCCATGTCGATGTAAGGCATGCTTAACAATCGCCAGTCCTAATCCGGTTCCGCCTGTAGAGGAGGAGCGTCCCTCTTCGACTCGATAGAATCTTTCAGTGAGGCGTGATAAATGGATAGACTCGATACCCAGACCGTTGTCTTCCACACTAACATGGCCACCATCCTGATCGACCCACCATCGAATATCGATCTTACTTTTTGCCGGAGAGTATCTGACGGCATTGAATAGCAAGTTTGAAAAGACACTGTGAAGTTCCTGAGGTTGTCCGAGAAGATCGAATTCGGCGTCGGCACTGACGCTAATCTCATGGCCTTTATCCTGAGAAAGTGCGATGCCATCCTGCTGAATGTTGTGTAGCATCTCTTGTATGCGGATAGGGTTTTCATCAGCGATATGCTGGCTGGCTTCTAATCGGGAAAGTAGCAATAAATCTGTGACCAGGTTTTCCATTCGGCCGGCCTGAGCTTGCATTTGGGTCATAGCCCGCATTAATGGTTTAGGCAGCTCCTGATCAATAAACGTTTCTAAGTAGCCTCTGATCACGGTAAGCGGTGTACGCAATTCATGTGATGCGTTGGCGACAAAGTCCTGTCGGGTATGTTCAAGACGGACTAATTGAGTCACGTCGCGTGCTACCAGCAGCCTGTCACCAAAACCGAATTCAGTAATCTGATATTGTAAAATAACATCATTTAGTACAGGACTGGGGAGCTGCAAAGGGTCTTCATAATGACCTTTACGGAAATAACGAATAAAACGTGGATCTCGCAACAGATTGATAACCGGTTTGCCGCGATCCGCCGAGGCTTTCAGCCCCAACAGCCTGTCAGCTGAAAGATTCCACCATTCCAGATTACTATGTTGATCAATAATGACGAAGGCATCTGCTAGTGCAGAAGATGACTGCTGAAAGCGAACGATGATTTCTTTGAGCTGTGTGGTTTTATGTTGATGATGTTTTTGCAGTCGTGCCAGATCATCAAAAATCTCCCCCCAATGCCCAGGTGCTTCAGGCGGCAAAGTATCCGGGCTTTGCAACCAGGTTTTAAGCTTTGTTGTCAGGCGTATTTGCTGAGCACTCCAGATGCTTAATCCAACCACCAGTCCCCAGCTCATTTGTCCAAAAATTAACCCGAGCATAGCTGAGGTTAATGCATAGATCAGTAAACCCTGGACGGCGGCGTGCGGCGATTTCTGCATAAAGGTCAGTGAAGCTCTGTACTAGTAAATGAGAGTGTTAAACGCAAGTAGTAAACCCGTGTTAAACGAAGACATTAAACTCAGCATTAAGCAATTTGTGCCGAGAAACGATAGCCTGTCCCCCGCACTGTTTGCACAAGATAATCATGCTGCTTACCCAGTGCTTTACGTAGGCGGCGAATATGTACATCTACCGTGCGCTCTTCAACGTAAACGTTACCTCCCCACACCATATCAAGCAATTGTCCCCTCGAATAGGCCCGATCCTGGTGCGTCATAAAAAACTGTAGCAGGCGAAATTCAGTTGGACCAAGGTCGATGGGTTTTTCATATGAGGTTACACGGTGGGAGACCGGGTCCAGCATCAGGCCATCAACGGAAACAGGGTCTTCAACACCTTTGGGTGTTGCGCGGCGTAATACCGCTTTGAGGCGGGCGACTAACTCGCGTGGAGAAAATGGTTTAGTGATGTAATCATCTACACCGGCTTCTAAGCCTTTAACTTTATTTTCTTCTTCGCCTTTAGCTGTCAGCATAATGATGGGTATAGCGGCGGTCGTCTCATCTTTTCGCAGACGCCTGGCTAATTCGATACCACTCATATTAGGCATCATCCAATCTAACAAAATCATATCAGGCTGGCGGTCCACAATCATTGCATGCGCGGTTTGTGCATTATCAGCTTCACTGCATTGATAGCCAGCCATTTCCAGCGCCACGGCAATCATTTCCCTAATCGGCGCTTCGTCATCAACAATCAGAACTTGTTTACTGGTAGACATGTTAACCGTCCCTAAGCATAAAATATGTCGGGAGTATTACACTGCTTTTATATGACATAATTGTTACACGCTATGTTTAGATTGCCATATAGTGCGCAAAAATGCCTGCAAATACAGCCAGGCCTGCATAATGATTGTTGAGAAAGGCTTTAAAACAGCGGTCGCGATCCCTGTCTTTGATTAACACTTGTTGATAGTAAAAGAGCGCGGCCGCTACGCCCAGGCCGATAAAGTAGGGGCTGCTCATCTGCAGCTGCCTTCCTGCTAAGAACAAGATAAGCAGGGTGACACATTGTAAAATTCCGATGATGACTTTATCCAGATCGCCAAAAAGAATCGCTGTGGATTTGACGCCGATGTTAATGTCATCATCTCGGTCAACCATGGCGTACATGGTATCGTAAGCGACGGTCCAGAGTATTTTTGCGATATAAATAAGCCAGGCGATGGTGGGAATAGATTCATTCACCGCGGTAAATGCCATCGGGATAGCCCAGCCAAAGGCGGCACCGAGTACCACTTGCGGTAAATGTGTATGCCGCTTCATAAAAGGATAAAGGGAAGCGAGAAACAGTCCACCTAATGACATTATAATTGTCATGTTATTGGTGAATAACACTAAGGTAAAGGCAAGTATCATAAGGACTGCAAACAAAGTAAGTGCTTCCTTACTACTGATGCGTCCGGTCGCCAGAGGCCTTTGAGACGTGCGCTTAACATGTGCGTCTATTTTGCGGTCGGCAAAGTCATTAATCACGCAACCTGCCGAGCGGGTCAGGAATACACCCAGGATAAAGATAGCTAATAGTTTAAGATCCGGAATGCCGTCAGAGGCAATCCAGAGCGCCCACAGGGTCGGCCAAAGTAACAGGTAGCTGCCAATGGGTCGGTTAAAGCGTGTCAGTTCAATGTAAATTGCACAGCGCTCACGCAGCGATACAGAACTTTTTGGCAGGGCATTTTTGGTTGAGTTGGCTGGAGTACTGTCTGGCATTTTATGCATCACTTAGTAGATTATGGACGATAGTTTACCTGTTCCAGTGCTGGTAGAAAAACCTCACAAACAAGCAAGGGCTTACCGGATAGGAAAAAGGTTGATCGGCGTGCCCAGACTTTCTGTTGATTCGTCAGTTTTAAGCGGCTTATCTGTAATGGGCCGCGTCGCATGGTGGGATCAGTGAAGAGAATAGTTCCCAGCGAGCGGTTACCGACGTGGCTTAGTTGGCGCTCGCGCCCGGTCATAGTTGATGCTGGAATAATAGAACGTGCATATACCCAGACTTGATTATTGCCCAGGAGCTGAACTTCACGGATCAAGGCCAGTTGGCGCATCGGAATACCCAGTTCCAGCGCTTCAGAACGTGTCGGACGTGCCCAGCCTTGATGAACCACTTCAACCCGAAAGTGACCTTGGCTGGCAGTGACCAGGTGTTGCGTCAGTGATGCACGGTCAGTTAACCAGCGCTGCCAGCATTGTGGTGCATGTAAGCGTGTCACACGACGCAAGCCGGTCCAGCGAACGTCAAAGTTCATGGATGTCAGGGCGGAGGGAATAGGCACAGTAAATTCCTTAGTAAACTGTGCGGTATTCTACCCTGAACTGAGTGGAAACAGTATATCAGGCTGGTTCCTTACGACACTTTGGATTAGGATGCCGCTATGAAAAAGAACAGTGAAAAAACCTACAGTGAAGCAGAGGTCATCTCTTTTAGCCGTCAATGGGTAGAGACGATCGTTGTCGGATTAAACCTATGTCCTTTTGCCTCGCCGGTAATACGTAAGAATACTTTGCGTTATGCCGTCAGTGAGTCTGAGGATATTGAAGCGTTAGAGAAAGATTTCTTGTATGAGCTAAACCTGATTCAGGAAGCTGATGAGAAAGAGATCGCCACCACGTTGCTGATTATGCCGCGAGCGGTTGCCGATCTTTATGATTATCTGGATCTTCTGGCGCATTTTGAAAGACTGTTAGCTAAAACGGGATTGTCTGGCATATTCCAACTGGCCAGCTTCCATCCGGCCTATCTATTTGCCGGTGTTGATGCGGATGACTTAAGCCATTGGACAAACCGTTCTCCGTTTCCGATGGTACATCTTATCCGTGAGGGGCAGATGAGTCGCGTCCTGATGCATTATGAAAACCCCGAAGAGATCCCGGAGCGTAATATTAAGCTGCTTCGTGAGTTAGGGCGTGAAGGCTTAGTAGCGCGTTTCCCACCGTTTGCGGAGTTTATTGATTAAGCGGCTACCACACAGTTACGTTGTGTACTTTTTGCTTTATAGAGTGCCTGATCAGCAGACTCAACCAATTCATTCGGGCTGTTGCAGCTCGAGGGAATCAGTGTTGCTACTCCCTGACTGGCGGTAACCACTAAGCCCGTTGATGAACGGTCATGCGTAATACCGAGCAACATAATCTGCTGACGGATCGTTTGTGCTACCCGTTCGGCACCTTTTTTATCGGTTTCTGGTAATAGGATTACAAACTCCTCACCCCCATAACGACAGACCGCATCATGGGAGCGATTAACGGTAGTCTGCATGGCACCCGCAATACGTCTCAAACAGCTATCACCCGCTAAATGCCCGTAGCGGTCATTAAATGCTTTGAAATGATCAACATCTAACATGATTAACGACAGTGGCTGTCGGGTACGTGCGCTGCGTCGCCATTCCATCTCCAGAGTCTTTTCAAATTCGCGGCGATTATTGACACCGGTTAATCCGTCGATCCGTGCTGAACGCTCAAGAAAATCACGAGAACGTTTCAGTTCCAGCATCATACTGATACGCGCACGAGTGATCCCGGCGGCCCGGTCTTTAATAAGATAGTCGGAGGCACCGTGTGCATAAGCCTGAAGTTCTTGTTGATCATCGTTTTCAGCACCGATCAGTGCGATTGGAATAAACGTATTTTTCATATTCTGGATCAGGCGCTGGCAATATAAAAGGTTGTTCAGCCAATCATCAGTGGCGTGTATCAGCACCAGATCAGGCGTTTGTTCGGCGGATTCCAGCTGTTGCTTAAGGTCGTTCAGGGTGGCGGGCAACAGAATATTATAATCGCCGCGCAGAGCGTCAATGAGTTGCCAGACAGGCGCTAGCCCTTCGCTGGCAAAAACCGCAATGGTATGATGCTCCGAGTATTTACACATTTTACGTGAGTCATATTCGACTTTGTTATCTTCACCTGCGAAAAAGGCTTCTATTTCGCTGACAGATGCTAATCCGATTAATTTGCGCTGATCGGGTGAAAAGATAATCGGCACCCGGGAGCCCGTTTTACTGTTTTCCCAGCGATCCTGCCAGTCTTCCAGTATCTCTTCAGCATCTATATCGATAGACAGTTCAGTGGGTAGTCCGGCCGCTTCCAGGCAGTCAAAAATAACAGTCGGGCTGGCAATATCCATTCCCTCAACCCACATGGCTTTGTAAAACAGGTCGCGGAAAATGAGTGCTTTCTCATCGTCAATCTGTGCTGCGGCAATCACACACAGGATAGCAAAGCGGCTATCCGGACGCTCGGGCGGCAGGGCAATTGATATTTCACCGGCACAACTACGAACCGAGAAAACATCACTGGCCAGTTCAGCCAACATATCGGGTGTGTTGCCATAGAGGCCAATATCCTGAGCATGTTCTACCAGCCGGTATTCAACTTTGCTAAGCAGGTTAAGTGCTTTTAGTCTTTCATGCAGAGCATAGCTGTATGGGCAGTTCAGATCCCCATAAACAACATAGCGGCGCGTATCTGTGTTCGGCATTGTCATCTTACCGTTTGTCTTATTGGTAATAGAGATAACGGCTGAAGTCGGTAAAACTTTTGTAATATAGATGTGAGTCTGTGAAATCTAAAGCAGAAACTAAAAAGCAGCCCACTCCAACTTCAATGGCTGCTTTTTAAAAGTCAAAGAGATCGGCTGGGTGCGATTACTCCGGGCTGTCTTCCAGATCGTCTAGTCCGGCAGTTTGCTTTATCTTAGAGAGTGGCTGGTGACGAACATCAGTACCACTGACCAGATAGATCAGGTGCTCTGCCATATTGCGGGAGTGGTCACCAATACGTTCAAGGCTACGTAATACCCAGATGACATTCAGGCAGCTTGAGATAGCGCGTGAGTCTTCCATCATATAGGTCATCAGAGAGCGCATGGCTGTCCGGTACTCCTGATCAACCGCTTTATCTTGTTTAGCAACATGATAGGCCAGTTCTGTATCATTTCGGGCAAAAGCGGTCAGTACATCTTTTACCATTGAGCTGACTAAGCTACCGATATGACGGACTTCCTGGTAACCGCGTTGTGACTCGCCTTCTTCAACCAGCTCAATCACCTGACGGCAAATACGGCTGGCTTCATCGCCCATGCGCTCTAAATCATTTACCGATTTTGAGATGGCGACGACTAAACGCAGGTCGCTGGCGGCAGGCTGGCGACGCGCGATGATGGTGGTGCAGCGCTCATCAATCATCAGCTCCATGTCATTGGTCTGTGTATCGACACGGCGTGATTGCTCAGCAAGTTCAGCATCACCGGTTAATAGTGCCTGGATCGCATCATGAACCTGGCGTTCAACAATGCCACCCATGGTGAGAAGTTCGGTACGAATCTGCTCCAGTTCATCATTGAACTGCTGAGAAATATGCGTTGAAAATGTATCTTTGCTGAGTTCCACGGTAACGGTACTCCGTTCTGATTAATGATTCACAAACTGAGAAAATATAAAGGAGCTACTTTCAGTTAAGGATTAAGTTAATACTTAACCGTAGCGTCCGGTAATGTAATCTTCGGTTTGTTTCTTTTCCGGGTTTGTGAAAAGTGTATCGGTGACACCAAATTCAATCAGATCACCCATATACATGAACGCTGTGTAGTCAGAAACACGTGCAGCCTGCTGCATATTATGAGTGACGATGACAATAGTGAAATCGTTCTTTAACTTATGGATTAATTCTTCAATTTTCAGTGTAGAAATGGGATCCAATGCTGATGCGGGTTCGTCGAGTAATAATACTTCCGGCTTTACAGCAATCGTGCGGGCAATTACCAGACGCTGTTGCTGTCCTCCGGACATGCCTAATGCACTTTCATGCAGACGATCTTTTACTTCATCCCATAAAGCGGCTGATTTTAGCGCCCATTCAACGGTTTCATCAATATCACGTTTCTTTTTAATCCCCTGAATTCGCAGGCCATAGGCAACGTTTTCGTAAATTGACTTGGGAAATGGGTTTGGTTTTTGAAACACCATGCCGACGCGACGGCGCAGGTCTGCGACATCCACTGTACGGTCAAAGATATTGCTACCATCCAGCAGGATTTCACCGCTGATGTTGCAACCATCAACCAGATCATTCATACGATTGAAACAACGCAATAGCGTAGATTTACCGCAACCGGATGGGCCGATAAACGCCGTAACGCGCTTTTTCGGGATATCCATATTGATGCCATGCAGCGCTTCTTTCTCGCCGTATGATAAACGTAAATCTTTCACTTGAAGCGTCGTTGTTTCGCTGCTCAGGTTGAGATTCCGGGCTTCTCGCTGCAACGATGAGATATTGATACCGTGTGTTTTAGCGTTAGATGTCATGTTCATTCAAACCTTCTCAAAGTTATTCATCGAGACCTTTGCACGATTGCTCGTTTCTCTTCTGACTGTGTTAAAAACGTACTCATTCGGTCATTTATACACATAAACTCGCTCATTCCGTGCGTTTTTGCCTTGCCAGAAAAGGAAATTTCGGCTCCTGCAAAGGCCTCTCGTTAAACAGCGTTACATTTCGAGCGATTTATATTTTTCGCGCAGGTGGTTACGAATCTGTACGGCTGAAATATTTAATAGGGCAATGACGACTACCAGAAGCAGCGCCGTAGCATATACCAGCGGACGAGCCGCTTCGACGTTAGGGCTTTGGAAACCCACATCATAGATATGGAACCCCAGGTGCATGAATTTCTGATCCAGATGCAGGAACGGGTAGTTAGCGTCCAGCGGTAAGCTGGGAGCGAGTTTTACTACGCCCACCAGCATCAGGGGAGCCACTTCACCAGCCGCACGGGCGATGGCGAGAATGACGCCGGTCATCATGGCCGGGCTGGCCATCGGTAATACCACTTTCCACAGTGTCTCTGCTTTGGTGGCTCCCAGCGCCAATGAACCTTCCCTTACGGCACGAGGGATACGGGATAATCCTTCTTCGGTCGCTACAATAACAACCGGCACCGTGAGCAATGCTAGTGTTATCGATGCCCACATCAGACCACCGGTACCGAAAGTCGGTGACGGCAGAGCTTCAGGGAAGAACAATTGGTCTATGTTCCCTCCCAGAAAGTAAACAAAAAAGCCAAGCCCAAAGACACCATATACGATTGAGGGTACACCTGCCAAATTGTTAACGGCGATGCGAATCAGGCGTGTCATGAAACCTTGTTTGGCGTATTCCCGCAGATAAACCGCAGCCACAACACCAAAGGGTGTCACCAAAACCGACATCAGAATAACCATCATTACAGTACCGAAGATAGCGGGAAAGATACCGCCTTCTGTGTTGGCCTCACGTGGGTCATCTGAAACAAATTCCCAGATTTTATCGGCATAGTGGGCTAATTTAGCGGGTACGCTCATATCGTTCGGGCGAAATGCACGCACTATTTTAGCAACGGCGATATCTATCTGCTGGCCATTCGATATTTCCGCTACGATAGAGTCACGATTGATTTCATTATAAAGATCAATCAGGCTCTGCTGCAGTCCTTCGTATTCGGTATTCAGTTCGTTACGCCGTGCTTCGATGCTTGCATAAAGAACCGGGTCAGCAACATCTTTCAGTTCCAGAGAGCGCTGCTTCAGACGCAGCCGCTCCAGTTCGTAGTTAATTGCTCCGATTTCATGCTTTTCGATCTGGTAAATATCTTTTCGAATGGTCAGGGCTCGCTCAATACTGGCTTCAAAGCGGTTCCATAAAGCCATGTATTCCGGCGTTTTATCATATCCTGCATATTGGCCGACAAGCGTATCGCCTTCTTTGAGTGCGCGCAGGTAACCATAGAAATTGCCCCACTCACGTCGCTCTGTGGCGAACAGCATCGCAGGGTAGCTTCGCTCAGATAAATTACCATCAAGTACCCATGTGAAATCGGTACCGCTTACATCGCGATTACCAATTTTCATCAGGTCGCGGCGCATCATTTTAGTGCCGTCAGGTACGATCACTCCCGCATCACGGAGTTGCTCTGCCGGCACTTGCTCTGATTCTACAATTTCACCGATAACCAGGCTCTGATTGTCATTTAGCGAGTATTTTGCCTGCAGAATATCGGCTGGCCAGAAATGCCCCAGGCCACGAACAGCAATCAGAGAGAGCAGACCAATGACCATGATGACGCAGATGGTAACGGCCCCTGCATTTAACCAAACCCATGGTGAACCGGATTTTGTCCATTCTGTTAAAGAGATTCTCATTTTTTAATCCTCATTCATCAACGGGTTACAGAGAACCGTACTTTTTACGTAAACGCTGGCGTACTAATTCAGCCAATGTATTCACGACAAAGGTGAACATAAACAGAACAAAGGCTGCCAGGAAAAGGATACGATAGTGGGTACTTCCCACTTCGGACTCCGGCATTTCCACCGCAATGTTTGCAGCTAATGTGCGCATGCCTTCAAAGATATTCATGTCCATGATAGGTGTATTACCCGTCGCCATGAGCACGATCATGGTTTCACCCACGGCACGCCCCATACCAATCATCAATGCAGAGAATATCCCCGGGCTGGCGGTGGGTAGCACGACACGTGTGAGGGTTTGCCAAGGAGTAGCACCTAGCGCCAGAGAGCCGTAACTGAGGTGTTTAGGCACAGCAAAAATCGCATCTTCTGTAATAGAAAATATCGTAGGGATAACCGCAAAGCCCATCGCAATACCCACCACCAGCGCATTACGTTGGTCGAAAGGTATATCAAGTTCGTTACTCATCCACAGGCGCATATCACCGCCAAACAGCAGACTCTCGATGCCATCCGAGACAAATAAGCTGAACAGCGTTGCCAAAATCACCACGGGTACCAGGAGCAAGGCATCCCAGCCTTCAGGTATCAAAAAGCGGATTCTATCGGGCACTTGCGCCCAGAGAAAACCAAATGCAACAATCGCAATCGGAACAACCAGCAGAATCACGAAGATCCCTGCCAGTTTGTCTTCCATAAAAGGAGCAAGCCACAACCCAGCCAGAAAACCGAGAATAACCGTCGGTAGCGCCTCCATTAGCTCTATGAAAGGTTTCACCTTACGGCGCAGCGCCGGCACCATGAAATAAGCCGTATAGATAGCACCACAGATTGCTAACGGTGTACCGAGCAACATGGCATAGAAAGCCGCTTTCAGCGTACCAAAAGCGAGTGGAACCAGGCTGTATTTAGGCTCGAAGTCATTGTTTGCGGCAGAAGACTGCCAGATAAACTCAGGCTTTTCATAACCTTCATACCAGACTTTATCCCATAGTGCCGACCACGACACATCCGGGTGTTCATTATGGATGGCCCACAGCGAAAGCTGGCCATTTTTTTCAACGAGCATGGCATTTGAGCGTGGTGCATAGGATAGTCGATCAGCCGTACCGTCAATAATGGTCTCGGTAAGTGCATTACGTTGGGCTGTGGTATTGAACAGGCGTAGTGTGCCTTGCGTATCCAGTGAAGCAAAGCCCTTACGACGATGTTCGATAGAGAGGTTAACAATAGGGTGAGTGCCGCCCGCAAATTCCCGGATCTTAGTCAGCTTCCAATCGGTGGCTTCGTCACGGACAAGGAACCATTGAGAGATGTTACCCAGATCGTCACCGATGAGTACGGCATTACCGCCTAACAGCATCTGAAAGTCTGTGATGGTTCCCTTGGTCGCTTCTATCACCTGTGTGGTTTGCGCGCCACCTTCCGCTTTCAGATCGATGACAGCCAGATTGTTCTTACCGGCTATCATTAACCAGCGACGGTCAGGCAGTAATAAGAGTTTGTGTGCTTTGATGTTAAAGCTAGGCAGCGTTTCTGACTCGGAGGATATATCAACCTCGCCTGTCATGATGTTTTCATCAACTGAAATCTTAACTTGGGTCAGGCCGGTGTCATCACCGCCAATCAGATTCCAGTTCTCTTCGCCATGAGAAACCCCCAGTAATTTAAGCGGTTTATCACCGATATTAATAGGCTCTTTACCAAGGGGATAGACGAGTGAGGGAGTAATCACGCGATTACCATCAGGGTAGGAAGAGGAATAGTCATGCTGAATAACCAGAGCATCACCATTACTGAAACCAATTGCAAATTGACGCAAGGGATCAGATATTGTTGATAGGGTCGTAATGCTTACATTGGCCGGTACATTGATCTGT
>NZ_JBFIIH010000089.1:0-17880 GCF_041601355.1 Neptunomonas sp. | reverse complement strand
CGCTTCAATAATTTATCCGCACATTGATCTTCACTGTTCAAAATCACAATACACTCCAGACACTGTACACACTCATTGTAGTCGATGGCGCCATCGCGTTTTATCGCTTTGATTTCACAGCGGTGATGGCAGGTTTGGCAGGGAGTACCGCAGAAGGGGATACGTTTTAACCATTCAAAGCGTCTTAACGCGCCAATGATGGCTAATCCTGCGCCTAATGCACACAGGTAACGGCAGTAGAATTTGTGGATAAACATGCCGCCTACGAGTAGCGCCAGCGCATACAGCACAAATGGCCAGTGCCTGACAAAGACTAACGTGATGCTGGTTTTGAAGGGCTCCACTTCAGCGAGCCTTTCCGCCAGGCTTAATTCATAAAATGACACGGCTATTAGTCCCAGCAGTATCGGGTATTTCAGGTAAATTAATTTTCTGTGCTTATTTTCCGATATGCGAATCTGTTTTATTCCGAGTTTTTTTCCGCACCAGGATGCCATTTCCTGAAGTGCGCCAAAAGGGCATAGCCAGCCGCAGAACAGACCTCGTCCCCAGATAAACAGACTAACGAAAGTGACAATCCAGAGAATGAAAATAACCGGGTCAAGCAGAAATATAGTGAGATCAAAACCGTCTTTTATGGCGTGTAGCAGGGTGAAAATATTTACAACGGATAGTTGCCCCTGTGCGTAATAGCCGGTGAATAACAGTGTAAACCATAGATAAGCCCAGCGAAACTGATGCATACGTAGCGCGTTACGACTGAGTTTATCTTGTTTTATAAAAACGGTTATCAGAATGATGAGTGATATCACTAAGGTAAGAATTTGCGGAATTCGGTCCAGCCAGATTCTTAACCAGAGCGGGGTGGCTGTTTGCTGCTTAACTTCGATGGCTGTCCAGTGTGAATCAGGAAGTTGGTAGTGATCTGTTAACGCGAGTGAGTCGGTAATCAGGTGGTTGCGTGGTAGATTAATATTCAGTTTTATTGCTGTTTCGCCCCCTAAATTAAAATTAGAGATATCTTTGATTCTGAAAATGGAGCTTTCTGAAAACTGCGGTGCATTGTCAGCGACTATGTTTTTCAGTTCGGCCGATGTATTCGTGTCTTTAATTTCAGTATTCAGGCCCCCTTGGCTCATTGATATGCGGGAAGGTACCGTGCCTGGCATGAAATCGTCTGAAATATGGCGATATAGCCCATTGGAAGCAATCCAGATTAAATGATCACCGGCTGGTAGATCCGCCATAAGTCTGGTGTAGGAGGCCTCTCCAAGTAGACTGATGCCGACATCAGGGGCATTTAGGTAAGCGTAATAGAGCTCAGTAAAAGAGTCCGGATCATCATCGCTATCAAACAGATGCATATAATCAGAATATTTACGCCCAAGTGACTGAAAGGCTTCGTCGCCGGAGACTAACCACTGGTGAACCAGTCCTGATGAGAGCAGTGCTGGCCAGTCCATTATTTCGACATCTTTTTCCAGCAGCGCTGATTGCGCTGGAAGCGAAAAGCCTTCCAGTTTGTCACGTGCTACCTGCAGTGCGGTGGACAGTACGACATCATTGACAATCATCACCGAGATAGTTGCTTTGGTGACGCCGTCGAAAAAAACCGCCCCTGCAGATCCGCTACTTGCTTTGTTTTTTTGCGCGCTGGATATGATCACCTGCTGTTTGATCGAGTGCCCTGAGTATTGCGCGACAAACTGATCAAGTGCTTCATTGCCAAGGCCATGTAAAAACACCGGCTCGTGGTGCTCTATTACAATCACTTTACTGAAGGTCCCATCGGCTTGCAGGCCTATGAGTAGCCTGATTGGGCGGCCTGAGAATCCGGCAAGATCGTTGATCTCATCCGAGAGCCATGCATAACCCAGTAGCTGATCTAATTGATATACAGGGTACACCGGAAGGTCTGTTTGCTTGTCGCCTATACGAGTGTTTTTTGGAAAGAGAGCGGTGATGGGTAGCGTATCTTTAGTGTTTTGATTAACAGTATGATTGTCAGTATGAGTGGCGGCATGTGTCAGTTGGACATACACGGTCAGTAACAAAGTAAGAAATACGCTTAATAGTGTGATTAAGTTTTTGTCGTGTACTGATTTATAAAACCGCATCTGCCCCAGCCTTCAGGATCAAGGTATGACAGGATAATGTGAGCCTTTATGCTGTAGTTAACAATGCGCTAAAAGGCGTGTTTTTATACATCTAAAGACGCAGTTTCTGCTGTGTTGCGTAATGCTTCCCACGCATCATATTGACTGAGAAAGACCTGGCCTGTCAGGTCATTCAGAAAATGACTGCGTTTTAATTTATCCATGACAGGACCTTTTACTTCCGAGAGGTGGAAAAGAACCTCGCTGTCTTTAAGGCGAGCATTGATGGCCTCAAGACTTTCTAAAGCTGAGGCGTCAATGAGATTGACGGCAGGGCACATCAGTATCAGGTGTTTTACGGCAGGGTTGAGGGAAACTAATGCATATATCCTGTCTTCCAGATAGCGTGCATTGGCGAAGTAAAGGCTTTCGTCGATACGTAAGGTTAACATATGTTTTTGAGTGTCAACTTCATGCCTGTCTATATTGCGAAAATGCTGCGTTCCGGGGACTTTGCCGACCAGTGCGCTATGCGGTGTGCTGGTTCGGTGCAGATGTAGAAATATGGAGAGGGCTACACCGGCAATAATGCCCAGCTCTACGCCTTGCGTAAGCGTCATTATCAGGGTGACCAACATTGCTGAAAAATCTCTCTTAGAATAGATCCAGGTGCGTTTGAGTGCAGCCAGATCGACGAGTGATAAGACAGCAACGATAATGGTAGCGGCGAGAGTGGCTTTAGGCAGGAAAAAAATGAGGGGTGTCAGAAATAATGTCACTAAGGCAATGCCCGCCGCTGTAAAAGCGCCTGCTGCCGGGGTTTCTGCTCCCGCTTCAAAGTTGACGACGGAGCGAGAAAAGCCGCCGGTAACGGGGAAGCCCCCAGAGAGAGAAGAGGCGATATTGGATGCACCAAGGCCGATTAATTCCTGATCAGGTGAAATTCTCTGACGCCGTTTAGCCGCGAGTGTTTGCGCAACCGATACCGACTCGACAAACCCAACGATACTGATCAGCAAGGCCGAGATGAAGAGTTGTTGCCAGATCTCTGCATCAAGCTGAGGGAGCGTAAGTGAAGGCAGGCCTTGCGGTATATCTCCAATCACCCTGACACCCTGATTTTCTAAATCACCGATCCATGTGGTCAGGATTGTGATTATCACTACCAGTACCGGTCCTGTTTTGCCGATAATGTCGGCAAGTCGTGCTTTTACGCCCATATCCAGTAGGGCGGTTTTAAGGTATGTGCGGCTGCAGAACAGGAAGATGACAGCACTGATACCAATGATAAACGTGGGTATGTTGATATGTTCCAGTTGCTTGCTCAGTCCGAGCAGAATATCTGATAAATTGTGGCCGCTCGTTTCTACGCCGAAGATATGTTTTAACTGGCTGGCGGCAATAATAATAGCGGAGGCGCTAATAAAACCGGATATGACAGGATGACTGAGAAAATTTGCAAACAATCCCAGTCGGAAAAATCCCATCAAGAGCAATATCACACCAGAGATAAAGGCGAGTGTTATTGCCGCGAGCACATAGGCGTCTGTCCCTTGCTGAGCAATATTTCCAACGGCGGCGGCTGTCATTAATGACACGATGGCTACCGGCCCGACGGCCAGCGCGCGGCTGGTGCCAAAAACGGTATAAGCAATCAGAGGTAAAATGCTGGCATATAAGCCGACTTCTGCGGGTAAGCCTGCCAGTAAAGCATAGGCCAGTGATTGCGGTATTAGCATAATGGTAACGATCAGCGCGGCAATCAGGTCGCTGCTGAGCATGTTGAGATCGTAAATTCTCACCCATTCCAGAATCGGGAAATACCGTTTCAGCATGCTGCTGGTCCTTGTGTATGGATGTGGTGTGTGCCTAGTCGCTACAAAAAGGCGTTATTGATAACCCTGAATATATTTCATTATAACCATATATTTATTTGGAATATGATGTTTTCTGGCATTTGGTGCATTTTTTTATGCGAAGCAAGGAGTCGGGAGGATGGTGTTCGGAGTTATTGTCTTTACATAAAAAAGGCCAGTTGTTTTAGCAACTGACCTTTTTGTGTGGTTTTAATATGTGGTTTAATTATGGATTGTGCTCAGTGAGCGCGTCAATGCTTATGATTTTTCATATCCGGCATGTTTCGGCCATAGAAAATCTCGTTCATTTCTTTGAAAAGACGCTCAGACACTTCTTCCGCTTCAGCTTCCGCTAAATTATTACGTGTAGTACCAAATAGATACTGATCCAGATCGTAGTCATTCAGCATCATTTTGGTATGGAAAATATTTTCCTGGTACACATTTACATCCAGCATCTGATATTGGTCACGGATATCCTGAGTGATGAAGTTCTGGATAGAGTTAATATCGTGGTCAATATAGTGTTTCACGCCTTTAATATCACGGGTGAAGCCACGTACACGATAATCAATCGTGACAATATCGGATTCCAGTTTGTGGATCAGATAGTTCAGCGCTTTTAGTGGCGAGATGATGCCGCAGGTAGATACTTCAATATCAGCACGGAATGTGCAAATACCATCATCAGGGTGACTTTCCGGATAAGTATGCACACAGATATGGCTCTTATCTAAATGAGCCACAACAGAATCAGGCAGAAGCGGACCGGGCTGCTCTGTTTTATCAACATCTTCCGGGTCTTTAAGGGGCTCTTCTGCAACCAGGATTGTAACGCTGGCGCCTTGAGGTTCATAATCCTGGCGTGCAATATTGAGGATGTTGGCACCAATGATATCGCAAACCTCACTTAAAATTTCAGTGAGGCGATCAGCATTGTATTGCTCGTCAATGTATTCAATATATTCAGCTTTCTGCTCTGCTGTTTGCGCATAGCAAACATCGTAGATGCAGAAGCTCAGGCTTTTGGTTAGGTTGTTAAACCCTTGTAATGTGATTTTACCGTTCGATGACAACGTCGTAATTCTCCAACCGTTGCAGAGCGCGTAAATAACGCATTGAATGAAATTCAACTCCGTAATAAGAGTGAAAGCGAACTGTATTTTATTCGAGCAGGGCCGAAAGACAAAGAATAATTTTCCTATTAGTGCAATCTTTGAATGAAATACATTGTTTTGGCTGTTAAATGACGAAAAATTCCTCTCTGGTTTAGTTGTTGCATTTATTAACCGAAGAATGGCTTGAGTCAATGTTGAGCGTAGTGGATCAGGTTATGCTAATTAAGTAAATAATTATCGGATCTGTTGACTTCAACCCGGGAGCCCGGGGTGATCGGGTTTACGGGGTATCGTAGTACGAATCTTTGAGGAAACGACATGCTGGAAGTTTTTACCTTATTAGCAAATTGGCTGGTTTATGACCTGTTGGGATTAAGTGCATCGACTAAAATGGGTGATGCGCTGCATTTTTTTGTCGAGGATACCACTAAGATCTTTGCGCTTTTGATCGTGATGATCTATCTGATAGCTTTGCTGCGAGCTTCAATGAATATTGAATCGGTACGTGCCTGGCTGGTGGGCAAAAGCCGCTTTGTTGGTTATGTTATGGGTTCTCTTTTTGGCGCGGTCACTCCTTTTTGTTCTTGCTCCAGTATCCCTCTTTTTCTGGGGTTTACATCGGCGGGTATCCCTGTCGGGATCACCATGTCATTTTTATTGACCTCGCCATTGATTAATGAAGTCGCAATCGTGTTGCTGGGTAGCCTGCTGGGCTGGAAATTTACCTTGATATATATTGCAGTCGGCATCTCTGTTGGCGTTTTTGGTGGTATTTTTCTGGATCTTATTAGAGCAGAAAAAATGCTGCAACCTTTTGCGGCGAAAGCTTACATTGAAGCCAAACAAGCTGACGTTAAGGGCGAACGTCGACGGTTAAATATGGCGGAAAGGCATCAGTTTGCAAAAGATGAGCTGGTCGATATTTTCAGCCGCGTCTGGAAGTGGGTGATTGTAGGTGTTGGTTTGGGAGCGGCGTTACACGGGTTTGTACCGGAAGGGTGGTTTGAACAGCACTTAGGCCAAGGACAATGGTGGTCTGTGCCCGCTGCGGTTGGTTTAGGTATACCCCTGTATTCGAATGCCACCGGTGTTATCCCTGTGATGGAAAGCCTCATTAATAAAGGCTTGCCGGTCGGAACTACATTGGCATTTTGTATGAGTACGGTTGCTGCCAGTTCTCCTGAATTTATTTTGTTAAAGCAGGTGATGCAGTGGAAACTGTTAGCTATTTTATTTTGCTTGTTGCTGTTTGCTTTTACGTTGGTAGGGTGGATTTTTAATGGTGTTGGGTTACTTTTATTATCAGCTTAATTGTATGTCTTTAACCATGGCTTACAAACACGCCTTTTAAACAGGGCTCGTAACACGGCTTTTATAGAAGTCCTTATCAATATATTTTTCAACAAAACCAGAGAGAATAGTCACATGAAAACAATTAAAGTATTGGGTTCTGGCTGCAGTAAATGCGAGAAAACCGCAGAAATTATCACCCGTTTGGCGGCCGAGGCCGGTGTCGAGGTCGTTGTCATGAAAGAGACAGATCCTGCTGCTATTATGGGATATGGCGTGATGAGCACCCCGGCTGTTGTTATCGATGAGCAACTGGTGCACTCCGGGTCTATTCCGCATCGGGCAGAGGTTGAAGCCTGGTTTGCGAGCGCATAATTGAGAGTAAAGTCGAGAGTATAAGTCAGTATAAAAGCGAGCTTAGAAATCAGCGCTATAGGTTTTAAAATGACGCTTAAAGTAGGCATCAATGGTTTTGGGCGTATCGGGCGTTTAGCGTTACGTGCTGCATGGGCGTTGGCAGTATGAAGCACGGGCACAAGGCTATCGTATCTTTGTGGGTGAGAAATCGTTAACCGTGAGCCATAACAAAGCGATTGCGGATACGGACTGGTCGGGTTGCGATATCGTCATCGAAGCGTCCGGGAAGATGAAGACCAAAGCTTATTTCATTTAAATTACCTCAAACAATTTCATTTAATTTCATTTTCGTTTCAGCTTGTTATGTCATGATAGCTATCGCTGTCTTGTAATAGATAACAAATATTTTTTTAAAAAAGTGTAAGGTTTCGGTGTTTCAGTCGACTATATCTAATAACAGCTTACGTCTAACGAAGGATTTTTAAATGCATGACATGTTGCCACACCTGATTCAGACAGATTTTCCCTCCATACAGCGGACTCAATTAGACACGCTACAGGCCAATTTGGGTTATCGCTGCAATCAATCTTGTCTCCATTGTCATGTGGCGGCTAGTCCAAAACGCACCGAAGAGATGGATTGGGCAACGATGCAGTTGATGTTGGATTTCATTGAAAAATTCGGCATCACAACGCTCGATCTGACAGGGGGGGCGCCTGAAATGAATCAGCATTTTAAGCGCTTGGTTATTGCCGCTCGAAAATTGGGCGTAAAGGTTATTGACCGCTGTAATCTTACGATTCTCTGTGAGCCGGGTTATGAAGATTTCGCAGAATTCCTGGCTGAACACGACGTGGAAGTCGTTGCGTCACTGCCTTGCTACCTTGAAGATAATGTTGATGCTCAACGCGGAGACGGTGTTTTTCTGGCGAGTATTGATGGGCTGAAACAACTCAATCAGCTGGGGTACGCACAGGAAGGGAGCGGCAAGGTGCTGAATCTCGTTTATAACCCTCAAGGCCCCGTTTTACCTCCAGAGCAGCAGGCGTTAGAGGCTGATTATAAATATGAATTAAATGCGCGTTATGGCGTACAGTTTTCTAACCTGTTTACATTGGCGAATATGCCGATTCAACGTTTTGGTAGTACCTTAATTTCTAAAAATGCCTTTATTCCTTATATGGAATTGCTGCGCAATTCTTTCAATACGACGACACTGGATAGCCTGATGTGTCGCTCGCTCATTTCAGTTGACTGGCAAGGTTATGTGCATGATTGCGATTTTAATCAGCAACTGAAAATGCCGTTAGGCAGTAGCCGTGATCCTGTTCATTTGGATAGCTTGCTCGAGAACGGCCTGCCGGAAAGTGCTATACGTATCGGTGATCACTGCTATGGCTGTACTGCTGGTCAGGGGTCAAGTTGTGGCGGCGCGCTGAATGCTTGAGCAGACTTATACAGCTACAGCTACAGCTACAGCTACAGCTACAGCTACAGCTACAGCTACAGGCTAAAGCGCCTGGCGTAAAAGAGTACTTCGTCACTCAACAGCAAGTCTCGAACGACTTGTGAATGTTGAGTTTGCCACGTCTTCAAATAATTATATCGGGAGTAACCGATGAAGCGCTTGTTCGTTATATTTTTAATTGTTATTACGTTGCTGATTACCTGGCAGGCAGGTGGTTTTTCGCTATTGACGCTGGAAAACCTTAAATCACAGCAAGCCGCCTTAATAACATGGCGCGATCTACATCCAGTCGGAGCTAGTGTCGCTTTTTTTGTGTTTTATGTACTGGTGACGGCGCTGTCGATTCCCGGCGCCGTGGTCATGACATTAGCCGGTGGTGCACTTTTTGGCTTATTATGGGGCGGTATTCTGATCTCGTTTGCTTCAACCTTAGGCGCTACCCTGGCAATGCTGGCATCGCGTTACCTGATCAGTGACTGGGTACGCCGTAAATTCGGGGCCTCTATTGCACCGATAGATGCAGGCGTTGAAAAGGACGGTTCTTTCTATCTGTTTACTCTACGCCTGATACCTATTTTCCCTTTCTTTATGATCAATTTGTTAATGGGGCTTACACGTATGCCTGCCAAAACATTTTGGTGGGTGAGCCAGTTAGGGATGCTGGCGGGGACTTTGGTTTTCGTTAACGCCGGTACGCAATTGGCTAAAATTGATTCTTTATCGGGTATTTTATCTTTCGAGATTATTGGTGCATTTGCGTTACTCGGAGTTTTTCCCCTGATTGCCCGGAAAATTGTAGAAACGCTAAAGGCCCGCAAGGTGTATAAAGGCTGGAATAAACCGAAAAGATTTGACACTAACCTGATTGTGATTGGTGCCGGTAGTGGTGGTTTGGTGAGTGCCTATATTGCTGCCGCCGTGAAAGCCAAGGTTACCTTGATCGAAAAACATCAGATGGGTGGCGATTGCCTGAATACAGGGTGTGTACCATCTAAAGCATTAATCCGTTCTGCGCGACAAGCATACGAGATGCGACAGGCTGGCCAGTTTGGAATTCAGTCGGTTGAGCCTGACGTCGATTTCCCGGCGGTAATGGCACGCATCAAAAATGTGATTCAACAGATTGAACCACATGACTCGGTCGAGCGTTATACCAACTTGGGTGTGGATGTTATTCAGGGAACGGCCAACATTGTTTCTCCATGGGAAGTGTCAGTCACCCAGGACAATGGTGAGCAGCAAACCTTATCAGCGAAGTCTGTCATCATTGCGACAGGCGCACGCCCGCGTATTCCTGATATTCCAGGATTGGATCAGGTCGATTATCTGACGTCTGACAGTTTGTGGGAGCTTAACGAGCTGCCGAAACGTTTTGTCGTATTAGGCGGCGGGCCTATCGGTTGTGAGTTATCCCAGGCGTTTGCACGGCTCGGGAGTGAGGTGAGCATCGTGCAGCGACCCGCTCACTTGATGCCACGAGAAGATCAGGAAGCGCAAGCGCTGGTAGAGCAACAATTTACAGAGGAAGGCATCGCTCTTTATCTGTCGGGTACCGCCAAAGAAGTGATCGTACGTGACGGGCAGGCTTATCTGTTGGTTGAGCAGGCTGGAGAGGTTATCGAGTTGCCATTTGATAAGTTGCTGCTAGCGCTGGGTCGGGAAGCAAATACCAGCGGTTTCGGTCTCGAAAAATTAGGCATCGAAAGCAGAAAAAATGGAACACTGGACTGTAACGGCTTTATGCAGACTCGTTTTCCTAATGTTTACGTATGCGGTGATGTTACCGGACCTTTTCAGTTTACGCATGTAGCAGCGCATCAGGCGTGGTTCGCAGCGGTTAATGCACTGTTTAGTGGTGTTAAACGCTTTAAGGCAGACTATCGGGTTATCCCGTGGGTGACCTTTACAGACCCTGAAGTAGCACGCGTTGGTGTGAGTGAAAGTGAAGCAAGGTCGCAAGGTTTAGACTATGAAGTAACGCGTTATGGAATTGATGATCTTGATCGTGCTATTGCGGATGGCGATAATCATGGCTTTGTTAAGATTATTACGCTCGCTGGAAAAGATAAAATCCTCGGTGTGACTATTGTCGGTAAGCACAGTGCTGAATTGTTGGCAGAGTTTGTATTGGCGATGAAATATGGCATTGGTTTAAATAAAATACTCGGCACGATTCATACTTACCCGACTTTTTCGGAAGCGAATAAGTATGCCGCCGGAGAGTGGAAGCGGGCACATGTATCGCCAAAAGTGATGCTGTGGCTGGCTCGATTTCATACATGGCGCCGGAGTTAAACGTGCAGGAAGAGGCAACATTTAGACTGATCTTTTTTCTGAGTGCATTTTTGATATGTGCCGGGATTGAATGGTTTCGTCCTAAGCGTGCCTGGCGGGAGTCTCGTCTGACACGTTGGGGTATAAATTTGTCCATAATTCTGATCAATACGCTCATCGTGCGCTTGACGGTGGGCGCGATAGCAGTGAGTGCTGCTGTTTGGGCTCAGCAAGAGCAACTGGGGCTTTTTCATTGGTTGCAGATGCCGCTGGCTATCTCTGCTGTGTTGGGCTTTTTATTACTGGATATGGCAATTTGGGGGCAGCACTGGGTAACCCACAAATTGCCAGTGCTGTGGCGTCTGCATCAGGTGCATCACACGGATCTTGACCTTGATGTTACCTCGGCTTTACGTTTTCATCCGGTAGAAATCCTCTTATCTTTAATCTACAAAGCAGTCATCATTGTCGTATTTGGCATTGATCCTGTGGTCGTTATCGCGTTTGAAGTTGTACTCAATGCGTCAGCCATTTTTACGCATGCCAATATCCGCATACCATCGGGAATAGATAGCGCCCTTCGTTGGATTATCTGTACTCCTGATATGCACCGAATCCATCATTCTGTCTATCAGGAAGAAACGGATAGTAATTATGGTTTTTTTCTGTCGGTGTGGGACCGCCTGTTTTCAACCTATACGGTTGAACCGAAGGATAACCATCAACAGATGCAATTAGGCTTGTCTGAGTATCGACAGCAAGCGAGATTAGGTTTTGTTGCCTTACTTAAGTTGCCTTTGCAAAGGCTTCGTTCTTCTCGTCAGGTGCCCTGATGGCAGCGCTGATCCGCCCCGTTGTCTCTATCATTATTCCCATGCTGGATGAGGCGCGGATTATTGTCGCTAAGTTGCAGGCGCTGCAATACTTACGGCCCCGGTGTGAACTCATTATCGTAGATGGCGGAAGTCGGGATGCTGGTAGGGATCTGGCTCGGGAGTGGGTGGATAAACTTGTGGAATCGCCGGCCGGCCGGGCAAAACAGATGAATGCCGGAGCGCAGGCTTCGTCGGCTGAGTTGTTATTGTTTTTACATATAGATACTGAAGTACCCGCTAACTTGATGAAAATACTACCTATTCAGCGTGACGTATATGATTATTGGGGCCGGTTTGATGTGACGATTGACGGCCAGCACTGGATGTTGCCGATTGTCGCATTTTTTATGAATATGCGTTCTCGCGTTACAGGTATTGCCACCGGTGATCAGGGGATATTTGTTAGCCGCTCACTGTTCGATAAAGTCGGTGGATTCCCCGATCAGCCACTGATGGAAGATATTGAAATTTCCCGGCGCCTTTTAAGCGAAGTACGTCCGATCTGTATCAGGCAAAAAGTTACCACGTCAGGGCGTCGCTGGGAGCAAAAAGGGGCGATCCGAACCATAGTCTTAATGTGGTCACTCAGGTGGGCATATTGGTGCGGTGAGGCGCCTGACAAGCTCGCAGAGCGTTATGGTTATCGTGTCGGGAAACAGGGTAAATGAGTACTGCTTTAATTATTTTTGCTAAGGCTCCTGTTGCGGGCATGGCTAAAACGCGTTTAATCCCGGCACTGGGAGCCGAAGGTGCAGCAAAATTACATGGACTGTTGTTGGAGCATACTATCCAGCGTGCAGTAGCCTCAGCGTGTTTTCCTATCTATCTGTTCACGCCAGAGAATAACGCACACCCCTTAATCGATCATTTGCTCATCAGTTATCCTTTAATTCATCGGGTGCAAAAAGGCGTGGATCTGGGTGAGCGTATGGAGAATGCATTGCTCAGCGTGCTGTCTGAAAACCAAAGCGGCGCGCTATTGATAGGAAGCGATTGTCCGGCAATAGATGCTGATATTTTAGAACGCTGTTGTTTGTCGCTTGAAAGCCACGATGCGGTTTTTATTCCCGCCGCTGATGGCGGTTATACCTTAGTGGGTCTGCAGTTTTATGACTCGGTTCTCTCGACTGGAGCCCCAGTTGAAGCCTCATTCGGTGGTATTTTTGAAAATATTGAATGGGGCAGCGATAGGGTGATGCAGCAGACGCGCTCTCAGCTGCAAGCGCTTTCCTTTCGCTGGCATGAGCCGCTCACTTTATGGGATGTTGACCGTCCCGAAGATCTGGTTAAGCTCTGTCAGCAGTTTCCATACCTGTGTGGCGGTTTATCGCTACGTGCTGACAAGTCTTAAACGCACTTATATATCTGAAATCACGACTTTCTGCTAATCAGTATGGCTTCTGGCAAATACGTATATGGCCGGTGTGCTTTTGGGTAGAGCAGGACTGTTTGGGTATAAAATAAACTATATCACTGCAAAATAATCAAAGTTACACTATAAAATAATGAAAGTTACACTGTTTTTAGTAAACCCTCATTTCTTTTAAAGTGCTTATATATGGATATAAAGATACAGTTTATTGGATTTTTTCACCTGACACATCGCATCAAGTTACTCTTCGTAACCTGCTTATTAAGTATTTCTTACAGTGCCGGGTCAGCTACGCAGGTGGTCAATGACAGTGAGTTTAAAGCTCTCGTTGAGCATGTTTCGCCGTTCCCTGTATTACACCAGAAAAAAGCGATAAGAATAGCGATTGTTTATCCAGGTATCCAGGTCTCGGATTATTGGCAGCGGAGTCTCAGTGCGTTGAGGGGGCGACTGGATGATCTGGGCATAGACTACACGCTGGATATTCGCTTCACTAAGCCTCATGTTGAGCAGGAACGTCAGGAAATTCAGATTATGGAGTTGCTTGAGCGCGATCCGGATTATCTGGTGTACACCATTAACTCTATTCGTCAGCAGCGCATGGTTGAGGCTTTGCTTCATCAAGCAAAACCTAAGATTATTATTCAGAACCTGACTCGCCCGATTGCCGATTGGTACGATGTGCAGCCCTTGATGTATATAGGTTTTGATCATGCCGAAGGTGCTAAAAGGCTAGCTGAGTATTTCAAACAACGTTTTCCACAAGATTCTGAGTACGGTATTGTTTTCTGGGGCAGGGGGGTGCTTAGTGATCAGCGCGGTTTGACATTTGAGCGTGAAATAGGAAGCTACCATCAGTTGAAGATTAGCTATTTTACTGAAGAAAGCAGAGCGAAGGCCAAATTGTCGGTGCTCGCAATGTTAAAGAACTACCCAAATCTTAAATATATTTATGCGAGTGCTACGGATATTGCTTTCGGTGCGTTGGACGCACTCAATGAGCTTGGCCGGTCTGATGTGGCGATCAATGGCTGGGGAGGTGGTCTCGCCGAGCTGGATGCGTTTAAGGATGGGTTGCTGGATGTTGTGTTAATGAGAGTGAATGATCAAAGTGGTATCGCGATGGCAGAAGCCATTCGACTGGATATGCTGGGAAAGTCTGTACCCAAGGTGTATGCGGGTGATTTTCGTTTGCTGACAAAGGACATGGACGAGAGTCTGATCGAGCGCTACATCAAGGAGGCTTTCGTTTATTCCGGGAGCAAACGTTAATGGTTTTGCGCTTCCGTACTCTGACGTTCTTGCTGTTTTTAATGATGCTGTCTGGCTTCCTTTCTGTTTTTGCTTTGAATGCCTACCACTCTACTAATCAGATCTTAAAAAATGAAACATTAGCCTCACTGTCCCAGAGCGCTGCAGCCATTCGCTACGAGTTAAATACTCATTTGCAATTAATTGATCAAGAGTTAAATAGTCTGGTGACATCTGATGCACTGCAGCGAGAGATGGAGCAGCATGCTGAGGTTGCATTGCGACAGTTGATCATGGGGAATGAGCATTCTACATCAATGCATCGGTACCAGTTTATTGTATTAAGCTCGCTGGATAATAGTCAGTGCTATCTGATTAAAAGCCGTTTGGTTAACATAGGTTCGCAGATATGCCAGCAGGTCTACCAAGCATACTCTGAAGAAGCCAGTCAGGAGTGGAACGCTTTTCGTAACGGTGGGCAAGTACTGTTGGCTAAAGACTACTTAGTGACCAATGCTGAACAAAAAGTGATCGGACGGATGATCGGTGGCATAAAATTATCGGGTAACTCTTTGCTGTTGAATCAACTAGTGAACCGTGCAGTGGTTGATCTGAGCAGTGCGCAGCTGATGTTTTCAGGTGTAGCCATTACTGAATATGTTTCATCAAAGACGGCTCCTGTAGAAGAATCTACTCCCTGGTTGGACGGTAATGAGCTAGAAAAATTTACCGATAACCTGAGTCTTTATGGCGACGGTTTGGTAGTAGAGCTATCCGCTTCAGCGCTGAGTATTAACTCATTGGCAAAACAGTTTGTGAAACTACTGGTAAGTGGAGCATTAATTGGCTTATTAGTCAGTGCTGCGGTGGCTGCTTTTTTGTCTGCAGCGCTTGATAAACAACTTCAAAAACTGATGTTGTATATTCGAGACCTTGTTGAAAATGGTAAAGGTTTAGGCTGGCAGCGGGGAGCCATTCAGGAGTTTAACCATATAGGCGAAGAGATAGATCTTATTGTTAATGAATTGTTTGTACGTCGCTTTGAGTTAAAAGGGAGTCATGAGAAGTTGGAGCGGACTCTGCAGGAAAAACGCGCCATTCTGCATCAATTGATCAGGAGCCAGGAGCAGGAAAGGAGTCATCTTGCTCAGGAGCTTCATGACGAGTTGGGGCAGTTGTTGACAGCGGTAAGAGTTGAAACAGTAATGCTTGAGCACAAAATTCCTATGGAGAGTACGGCATTAGAACATAGCGCGAAAATTAAGCAGTTGGTGTCTGATATGTATGCCACTGTTTATGATCGTATTATGTCACTAAGGCCAGTTGAGTTGGATGATGTAGGGTTGAGCCAATCCATACAACAGATCCCTACGTTGAGCAGTTTGCGTCAAATGGGTGTTGCAGTGGCGCTGGCAATTGATGATGTGAGTATGCCTCAGGGAACGGACATTCATCTTTATCGTATCGTGCAGGAAGCGTTAACTAATATTTTGAAGCATGCTTTAGCCACCGAGGTATCCATCTCATTGTATGCGGATGAAGAGGCGATAGTGCTCAGCATCATAGATAATGGACAAGGGCTGGATGCTTCTGATGATAGTGCGCCGGGGCATAAGGGTTATGGGCTACTCGGAATCAAAGAACGCTGTGAATACATAGGGGCGAGGCTGACGATTACATCAGGGGATGATGGGGTTAATTTGCGGGTTGTACTGCCACTCGTTGCTGATGAATAGTTTACGGGTAAGCTAGCGACGCCTGGTTGTTTTTTTAATCTGTGGCAAGGCTGTAAGGTCGTATATCATTTATCATATTTTCCACTATAAGGCTTCTCTAAATGAGCGGCCTTTTTTATAAGTGAAATTCCATATGAAGAAAAGTTATATGTTGATTTCATATTTCTGATGCTGCACAGGCGCATGATGGATTTTTAGTTTCTTATCTCGCAATTGGGTGAGTCCGGTGCGATGGTGGTCGGGGGGGATGCTAGCCGGTGGTAGCGCTGTTGGGGCAGGGTTGGCTGGCGGATCGGCTTTTTCTATAGCATGGATAGCATTGGCCTCTATGTAGGCTGGAGCCGCATTGACTGATGCGTTGGTTGGTCGTTAGTGGAAAACTTCAAAAGAAGAGGCTAAGGTATTAGTTATTCCTGCTCTTACAAGCGCAGGAATAATCTCGTAGAAGTTATCTCGTCTAAAAAACAGATTTAAGTCAGGTTGAATTAAGCGGCCTTGTCTTAGTCTTGAATCATATCATCAAGGAAGATGGAGTGAATATGCGTCAAATACTATTGGTTTTACTGCTGCTTTTGAGCTGTCAGGCATCTGCTTTACGATTGTCAAATGGGCAACTTTTGTCTTCAGGAGATGAACTCTCCAAAGTCTATGAACATTTAGGTAAACCTATCACAAAATATAAAACCAAAACCCGCTGTGGTTCAGGGCGCACTTGCTCGGTAACGCGGTTGGTGTACCGTTTTGACGGCCGCAAGTGGTTCATTGATGTACGTAGCGGCCAGGTTATGAATATCGAATGGACTTACCGGTAATCGGGCTAACAGCAGTGGTTGGCTGGTTTTAGGCCCCTAATAGCTTTCTTAACATTGCTTTTTCCGCTGACAGTATCGGCGCTACAGGCGTTAACTGTGTAAAGTGTTGGTAAAACTGAGAAAGCTTCGGCCATTTTTCTTCACAGATGCTTTCGCCTGCGTGCTCAAAAGAGATCAGTTGACTGGCGATACTGATATCAGCAAGTGTTAGTGTGTTATCGACAAAAAATAAGCCATTTAACTGTGATTCAAGATAATCAAACAGAGGAGGTAGCTTCTTTTCAATGGCGACATTGATCGCTTCTTCATCAGGCTGTTTACCGGCCAGCCGGGATAAAATCCTCTGGCTAAATGCGGTAAAGGTTGTATGTGAGGCGAGTTCATAGTCGGCGTATTTTTCAAACCACTCGCAGCGGGCTTTCAGGAAAAGATTCTCAGGGATCAGCTTTTTTTCTGCAAAAGTTGCATCTAAAAAGTGAGCAATAACAGCTGAATCAGCCAAAGTATGCTCCCCATAAACAAGCGCAGGCACCCTTTTTAGTGGGTTTAATTGCTCGTATCCTTCAGGTGTGGCGTACGGGACAATCATTTTTGATTCGTATTCAACTTCTTTGAATGCGAGTAATAATCTGATTTTGCGAACATAAGGTGAAAGAGGGGCTCCATAGAGTATGGGCTTCATCTGAGAGTTCCTTTAGGAAAAAACGTTACGTGTAGCTTCTATATTAAGGGGGGTTCTTCAGTTTTGGCCAGATATCTCTTCATTGGAGTGTGTTGATTTCAGGTCTGACTCATAGCTGATTATTTCCTTAAGTGTTGAAGACAAGTGGGGATAATGAAGTAATTGATTTTATAGGAAATCTATTTTCAAAAAATGCTTGACGAAATTCAGTCACGGGAATAAGATACGCCCCGCATTTGAGGTAAAGCTTTGAGTGTTGTAGCGTCCCATTCGTCTAGTGGTCCAGGACACCGCCCTTTCACGGCGGTAACAGGGGTTCGAACCCCCTATGGGACGCCAATTATTTTAGCCGCTATGATAAGCTGCTGAAATAATGTTGCGGGAATAGCTCAGTTGGTAGAGCACGACCTTGCCAAGGTCGGGGTCGCGAGTTCGAATCTCGTTTCCCGCTCCATATTTTCAAGTAAAAAGTTAACAGTACTTTTTCTTAAAGTGCTTAAGATATGTCCCATTCGTCTAGTGGTCCAGGACACCGCCCTTTCACGGCGGTAACAGGGGTTCGAACCCCCTATGGGACGCCACCAACTTTCTTAACAGAAAGCATCAGCGGGAATAGCTCAGTTGGTAGAGCACGACCTTGCCAAGGTCGGGGTCGCGAGTTCGAATCTCGTTTCCCGCTCCAAAATTTCAAT
>NZ_JBFIIH010000088.1:0-17925 GCF_041601355.1 Neptunomonas sp. | reverse complement strand
TTTGATTGGTATATCTGTTCTACTGTGTATGTGGATGAGCTTAAAAGTAGTTCTGAACAATTAAGTGATCGCATTTTAAGCATTGCGCTAATATCGTTACTCGTCGCCATTGCTATGGCTTTCTTCTTTATCTATTGGGTGACCAATCCGATCAAGCAACTGGCCGATACCGCATTACGTGTATCCAGAGGTGAGCTGACCGCAACCGCTGGTTTTCGTCGTGATGATGAGTTAGGCATATTGGCTAAAACTTTCGACGAGATGGTAAAACGTGTCCGCAACAATATTCAGGATCTCGATCTTAAGGTAGAGAGCCGTACTCTTGCACTTGAACAGAGTAATCAACAATTGATGGATACTGTAATGTCGCGCGAAAAAGCACAGTATGCATTAACGTTAATAGAAGAACGGCAACGCATTATTCTTGACCTGTTGCCTGCCGAAGTGGCTTATTTTGATACGAGGCTGCAGTTCCAGTTTGTCAATCAACGCTATGCAGACGCACTGCAAAGATCCAAAGAAGAGATTACCGGTCAAAGTTTAGCGGTGCTCAGCCAGAATCAATATCAGGCCATGCAAGCGCAGTTAACTGAAGCTCTTAATGGGGTTGAATCTGCCAGGGAGTACAGTAACTGGTCCCGGGATCACCAAGTCATCACTAAGCGTCTGATAACGCCTTGCTATGATGATGCCGGAAACGTGGTGGGTGTTTTATTGGTGGCGCTGGATATCACCTCAGAAAAAGAGGTGGAGAAAAAATTACTGGAAGCGCAGCGAATGAGTGCCGTCGGTCATCTGGCCGGCGGCTTAGCACATGATTTTAATAATCTGCTTTCGATTATTTTAGGTAACTTAGTCTCTGCAGCCGAGCATTACCAGATGGATGCCGAACTCCAGCGGTACCTGAAACCCTCAATACGCGCTGCAAAACGTGGTGCCAATATAACCAACCGGTTACTGGCCTTCTCCAGACGCCAGCCTTTAGCGCCTATGCCTTGTGATATTAACCTGTTGTTGCAGGAAACCATCGAACTGCTGCAGGGATCATTACCGAGCAACATAGAACTGATTTTTGATAAGAATAAAACTCATGGCTTACCCTTTGTTGATCCGGGGCGCCTGGAAGACGCACTGGTAAATCTGGCTTTGAATGCCAAGCAAGCGATGCCACGTGGTGGGGAAATAAGATTTTCAGTGACTGAACTGAATGTAGAAACACAAAGCCTGTTTCTGGATGAGGAGGTCGCTGCGGGGCACTATATGCAGATCAAAGTGGCTGATACCGGGCAAGGTTTTACTGAAGATGCTATGCAGATGGCATTTGAGCCTTTCTTCACGACACGCTCCGATGTTGCCGGTTCAGGTGCCGGGGCAGGACTGGGGTTGAGTATGGTGTATGGGTTTGTTAAGCAATCTAATGGCTACATAAAAGTTACCAGTTCCCCCGGGCAAGGGGCCGAAATAACTTTATTACTACCCGCTGTAGAGGTAGAACTTGTGGCGGGTCCTGTCGATTCGCAAGAATATGAGCATCAAGAGAGGAAAGGAAAGCTAGTACTCTTGGTTGAAGATGATGATGATGTTCGGCAGGTGGTACGTGAGTTACTCAGAAAAATGGGCTTTAATGTCATTGAGTCGTCCACGGCAGAAGAAGCGGAAGCATTGATAGCGGTTTTAGACGATGTGTATGCGCTGGTCTCCGATATCCGCTTAAATGGTGAAACGAACGGCTATGACCTGGCGGATATTTTCAAGTTTACTCATCCGATGAGTCGTGTTGTTTTGATGACAGGGTATGCTTTCGATGAAAACAGTGGGCGTGAGGGTAAGCATCATTACAACGTTCTTCAGAAGCCATTTGATATCAAACAATTACAAAAGTTTTTTGAGATAGAAGATGAAGAATAAAAGCGAGTGCTTTACTCATGAGTGAACGTAGATTGATTTACATCATTGATGATGAACGTGATATTTGTGACATTGTGAGTCGTGAGCTGGGTGCCTACGGGTTTGATGTAGAAACATTTCTAACCGGCGCTCAGTTAAAAAAAGCATTGTCGGTTCGCTCGCCTGATTTGTGTATTGTTGATTTAGGCCTGCCTGATATGGATGGCATAGAGCTGGTGAAGTCGCTGTGTGAGCAAGCCAATATGGGAGTGGTGATTTTGTCTGGTCGGGACAGTATTACTGATCGGGTGTTAGGCTTAGAGTTGGGTGCGGATGATTACATTGTTAAGCCATTTATACCCAGAGAACTCATCGCAAGAGTGAATAGCTTATTTCGTCGTTTAAAGAAAAACGCTCATGAAAATGATACGTCGGCCATAAAAGTTGCGCAGTTTGCCGGGTGGCGCTATGACCCATCAACATTAACACTGAGTGGCGGGCTTTCCGGTCAGAGCGATGCGGGAGAAGGGGCTGAATTCAGCTCAGCAGAGCATGAGTTATTAATGTTGCTATTACACTCGCCGCGTAAAATACTGTCGCGTGATCAGTTGTTAGGTGAACGGGTTTCACCTTTTGATCGTAGTATTGATGTGCGTATGTCGCGCGTAAGAAAGAAAATAGAGAGTAACCCTAAACACCCGACTCTGATTAAAACAGTCTATGGGGTGGGTTATATTCTGACGGCTGATGTTGAATGGATCTGACCCTCAGTATACAACCGTTAGTATTTAACGGCATCGGCTTAAACTGATTGGGTGAAGAGTGGCTTTCTGATAATATCTCCGTCCATGCTTTCTCTTAAATGATCAGACAGGATAGATACCGTGGTTGATGTAGGCCGAATGAATACCCTCACTGTAATGCGCGAAGCGGATTTCGGTGTTTATCTTGATGGCGGCGAATTTGGTGGGATTTTACTGCCGAAAAAAGAGGTGCCGGAAGGCTGTAAGCTCGGCGATCAGCTAGAGGTCTTTATTTACCTGGATACTGATGATTTTGTGGTGGCCAGTATCAATGCACCCATAGCCCAGGTGGGTGAGTTTGCTAGTTTAAAAGTGGTAGAGGTCAACCGTATCGGTGCGTTTCTTGATTGGGGCATGCCCAAAGACCTGTTACTGCCATATGGCGAGCAACAGCGTGCACTGGAAGTCGGACAGAAAGTGATGGTCAGAATCTATCTGGACAACAGCGATCGCCTGGCCGCTTCTGCTAAATTAGAAAAATTCCTCGAAAAAGACCCGCAAGGCTTAACGGTTGGCGATAAAGTGAGTCTGTTTGCTTATCGCCATAATGATCTGGGTTTCAGTGTAGTTGTTGATAACCGCTATGGTGCCGTTCTGCATCAAAAAGATCTGTTTCGTACCGTAAGGCTGGGGCAGACGTTAACAGGCTATATTAAGCGTGTATTGGCTGAAGGTAAGGTTGATGTGATGCTGGACAAACCCGGCTACGGCAAAGTTGATGAGTTGTCGCAACGGATTATGAAAGATCTTGATAGTCGTGGCGGATACAGCCCTTTGGGTGATAAAAGCCCACCAGAAGATATTTATCAAGCGTTTGGCATCAGCAAAAAATCTTACAAAATGGCGATTGGCACCCTGATGAAAAAAGGGCTCATCTCTATCAGCCCGGACGGTATCAGAAAAGTCTGACTACTGCTTTTTCAGTGGGCTCTTCAGTGGTCTCTTCAATGTGTTCTGCAGCGCCTCTACATAAGCGGGTAAATCAGCACCTTGAAAATACTGGATAGCCCGCTTAAGTAACTCTTGCCCTGCCGGGCCTATTGAACGCCCTTTGCGTGTTATCAAGCATAGCTCTCTTTTTAATACGGGTTGAGTTAACGGGCAAAACTGCATCAAATGAAACGCCTCTGTTGACGCCGCCAGTGCTGGCAAAATACTAATCCCGATACCTTTTTGAATCAGCGCTGCCAGTGTGGCTGGCGTTGATACCTCTATCATGACCTTATCTAATGACAAGGGTAAGTGTTGCTCTTTAATGCTCTTTTCAAGTTGAATTCTGATGCCATTTTCAGCGGAGAGTAAGATTAATGATCTTGAGCTGATTTCGTCCCAGCGAATTAGATCGCTATTCGCCAGCGGGTCATCCGAATTCATCACCACGCCGTATTGATCCTGAAGAATCGGTTGGTATAAAAGCTCGGGGTGAGCCGATCTGTTACCACCAATCCCGAAATCAACAAGATTATTAATAACACTGTCCTCAATGCCGCTGGCACCTTCCTCTTTTAACGAGAGTCCTATATTAGGGAAGGCTGCGCGGTAGGACTCAATCACCGCCGGCAGCAGGCTGTTGAGTACAGAGGGAGAGGCAGCGATACCGACCTGGCCACGCTGTTGCTGGGCACTGGCTCTTAAATCATTAATCGCCGTATCAAAATCTGAGATAAGACGTTCGGCAACCGGATAGAAGCGTTCACCTTCGCGGGTCAGGTTGACCCGCCGGGTGGTGCGGTCGAAGAGTTGCAGGGCAACCTGTACTTCAAGCTGTTTTATAGTCGCGGTGAGTGTCGACTGAGTCACATGCAAATGCTCAGCGGCATGCGTAAAGCTGCCATGACGCGCAACCTCAATAAAGGCCGTTAAGTGGCGGTAAGATATATTATTCATTATTTTCGATTAATTGATTAAATTTTATCGTTTGAATGATTAATCATGATTCTGCATCATAGTGCAATTAAAAACAAACCAGATGTGATTACCCCATGATTCCCAGAATATCCACTGTTGAAACAACCCAAACCCACTATCTGTCTTTTATCGATGCATTAAAGGATAAAGGGTTTGCCGGTGAGCTGAATCAGGATTATGCCAACCGTATTGCATTATCGACCGATAACAGTATTTATCAGGTGTTACCGCAAGGTGTTCTTTATCCTAAAACTCTGGCGGATCTGGTGCTGATTGCCGAGTTGTCATCTGAGCAGGCGTTCAATCATATCGTTTTAACGCCCCGTGGTGGTGGTACCGGCACCAATGGGCAATCATTAACGGATGGCCTGATTGTTGACGTTTCTAAACACATGAATTGTATTCTTGAGATTAATCAGGAAGAGCGTTGGGTAAGAGTTCAAGGCGGCGTTGTTAAGGATCAGTTGAATGCTGCACTGAAGCCCTATGGTTTGTTTTTTGCGCCAGAGTTATCCACCAGTAATCGCGCTACGGTCGGCGGAATGATCAATACGGATGCCAGTGGACAGGGCAGCTGTTTATACGGCAAGACGCGTGATCATGTGCTCGAACTTAAAAGCGTATTGTTAGACGGCACCGTCTGGGATTCTTTACCACTGGAAGACGATCAGCTGGCCTCATTAAAGTTGAGGCAGGATCGGGTGGGTGAGATTCATCGCTTGGTTGATGAGATTTATACCGATAAAAAAGCTTTGATTGAAGAAAAGTTTCCGAAACTCAATCGTTGTTTAACCGGTTATGACCTGGCGCATATAAGAGATGAGTCAGGACGCTTTAACCTTAATTCTGTTTTGTGCGGAGGAGAAGGTTCGCTTGCCTTTATTGCCGAAGCCAAACTGAATGTACTACCGATCCCGAAGTTTGCGGCGCTCGTTAATGTTAAATATAACAGCTTTGAAAGCTCGCTCAGGGATGCTAAAGCGTTAATGGATTGGGGCCCGACATCAATCGAAACCATCGATTCAAAAGTACTTAATTTAGCGATGGGTGATATCGTTTGGGACACGGTTAAAGATTACTTTCCTGAGAAAGAGGGCGATCCGGAAACACTGGGCATCAATCTGGTTGAATATACCGCAGACGATGAGGCGGAATTGCAAGCCCGCGTTGAAAAGCTGACACAGCATCTGGAAGCCGTTGCCGGCGCGACGGGTAAGAGCTTTGGTTTTACTGTCGTCTATGGTGCTAGCGAGATAAATAAAGTGTGGGGCATGCGTAAAAAAGCGGTTGGATTACTCGGTAATGCCAGCGGCCAGGAGCGTCCCATTCCTTTTGTAGAAGATACCGCGGTACCTCCGGAAAACCTGGCTGACTTTATCATGGAGTTTCGCGCCGTACTGGATAGTCATGGTTTAGCCTACGGTATGTTTGGCCATGTGGATGCGGGTGTGCTGCATGTGCGTCCTGCTATTGATATGAAAGATGAGGTGCAGGAGTCAATGGTTCGTGAGATTACTGATCAGGTAGTCGCACTTACTCAGAAGTATCATGGTTTGCTATGGGGTGAGCACGGTAAAGGCGTGCGCTCTGAATATTCGCCGGCATTTTTTGGTGAGCTTTATCCTGAGTTGCAGCGTATTAAAGGCGTTTTCGATCCGCATAACCAACTCAACCCAGGTAAGATTGCCACGCCATTAATCGCCGGAGCGGAGCTGTTAAAAATTGACGGCGTACGGACACGTGGTCAGCTTGATCGTCAAATTCCGCTTAAAACCCGCGAAACTTACGACTCAGCGATGTTCTGTAACGGCAATGGTGCTTGTTATAACTATGACCCGAACGATGCTATGTGTCCGTCCTGGAAAGGCACACGTGAGCGCATACACTCCCCTAAAGGCCGCGCTTCACTGATACGTGAATGGTTGCGTCTGATGTCTGAAAAGGGTGTCGATCTTACCGATATGAGTGGCCGTGTGAAGCGTAGTTCGTATCTGAAAACTCTGCCGGATAAAATCAGGAATACCTTTAAAAAACAAAAGGGTGAATACGACTATTCACATGAAGTCCACGAAGCAATGATGGGCTGTCTGGCTTGTAAATCCTGTGTTGGGCAGTGTCCTATTAAAGTGAATGTACCCGATTTCAGAGCCCGTTTTCTTGAAGTGTATTACAGTCGTTACCTGCGGCCTGCGAAGGATTACATGGTTGGCAGTCTGGAGTTTATGGTGCCTGCCATCGCTAAGTTCCCGGCACCTTATAATTGGGCGATGAATAACCGGGTCATGAAGCGCTTGTTTAAGCAATACGTGGGTATGGTTGATAGCCCCGTCGTGTGCAAACATACGCTGGTTAAAGGCTTAAAAGAAAAAGGGGTTGAGTTCGCCAGCGTAGAGCTGATTGGAACCATGAATGCAGAGAAGCGAAACAGGTCTGTGATTATCGTTCAGGATGCCTTCACCAGCTTCTTTGAAACTCAGCTGGTACTGGATTTGATCGACTTACTCAGAGAGTTGGGCTTTCATGTCATGGTGGCACCTTTTATGCCAAACGGTAAGCCTCTGCATGTCCATGGGTTTATGCAGGCATTTGAAAAAGCGGCTATTAAGAATGCTTCCATGCTACGCGCATTGGATCAGAGCGGTGTTGCGTTGATTGGCGTCGACCCGTCGATGACACTCACGTACAGACAGGAGTATGCGCAAGCGGTTGATCGTTTACCCACCGTTAACCTGATTCAGGAATGGTTGGCTACACAGCAAGCGCTGATCTCAGTAAAAGCTGCCGGGCTGCCTGAGCGTACATTTACGCTGATGGCGCACTGTACCGAGAAAACATCGGCGGCACCCTCAATCAAACAATGGCAACAGATCTTTTCGGCGCTGGGTCAAACACTCAATGTTCAAGCGCTGGGCTGTTGCGGCATGTCTGGAACTTATGGTCATGAAGCCGAAAACCTGGCGACCTCGAAAAAGATCTATGACCTTAGCTGGCGTGACGTTGTGAATGCAGAAGACACAAAAGGACAGCTGGTGGCGACAGGGTATTCGTGTCGAAGCCAGGTGAAGCGTATGGATGACAAACAGATCCGGCATCCTGCACAGGCATTACTGGATTTAATTCGGGCGAGTCGCTAAAAACTCCATATAAAAAAAGGGCCCGCAAGGGCCCTGAATAACGAGGGTGGAAGGAGTCTGTTATTGCTCAGCTTCAACCGAAGCGGTTTGCTGGCTGGCAAGGAAATTGTTCATACTCTCCAGATTGGCGTTATAACGTGCTTTCTCTGGTTCATCGGAATCACGGTAACGAATATCCTGAGTCACCAATGTCGATAACATCTCGCGGCTAAAGCTGGAAGCATCTTGCATAAAGCCCAGCTTAGGGTTATCAGTTGCGCCATGCATGTTGTGCATCATATGACCTAAGCGTTTGCCTGGGTTCATATCAGAATTGTTACCTGAGTTCTGCATATTTTCTACATCGGTGTATTTAGCAATCGAACTATACTGTTCAGACTGAGTCAGGCGCAGGTTCATCGATGCAAGTTCTGTTTTATCCATACGGAACTCGCTGGCCATATCAAATGCTTTCTGGACATCGCCATCGAAGAACTCGTTTGATATCTCGTTCACATCTTTAATCAGGTTTTGCAGTGCATCGATTTCGTCATTATCCAGATCACCCTCAACTGAAAATTTATACGCGCTGCTTTCATTGCGGCTAATGTTGAACAGCGATTGGGAGTTGCCTTGCTGATCTTTTTCTATGCCGAATGAACCTTCGTATTGGCTGCTTTTAGAAAAACTAATGGTGACTTCATCACCATCTTGTGTTTTTACTTTTAACGACAGCGTTTCGGCTTCCTGATAGCGTTCAGCTGCCATAAGCCGGGAAACCTGAGCATCTTCAGATGTTTGCTGTCCAGGCGCCAGAGCACTGAGGGCATCCATTGTCTTGTCTTCAGTCTGGTCAATATTCGATGAGATGCTGTCTGTTAAAGCGCCTAAGCCATCAAGAATTTCGCGTGCTTCCTCAAAGCCTTTCTTAACGCCATCAACCGCCGCGTTATACATCTTTTGAATATCTTCTTCGGAGCGACCGCTACGACGTGCCGCTTCCAGTCCCTGTGCTACAAAATCACCAATACGACTGGCGACTTTCTCAGGCGAGAAGTCGTCTGCACTCAGTGTGTTAAGGTCACCTGTACTCATTCCCGGAATATTACTGGCTAGCCTGTTAAGCACCGTATTCTGGCTGGCCGCTTCAGGAGAGTTTCCGCTGGACGTTGCTTGTTGAAAGCTTGTCTGGGAGCTTTGTTGAGTGAAAGAACTGTGAGAGTGCAGAGTGCCAATCATGGTGGGCCTCCGGTTTGTTAGTTGGGTATATCTTTCTTTATCGACTAATTTTAGCCGAACTTTAGAAAAAGGCGCTGAAAACGGGAAAGATTCATGCTCAAATGTTTAAATAATCAATAAGCATGTTTTTATGTTGTTAAAAATACCGTACAGATCAAAGTGGTGTTGTAAACATCGGTTTGCGTAATAAAATAGCGCTATTTATTCAGGGAATTCATTCAAGAATTTCTTAAGGTAAATTTTTAGCGTGACTTTTTACAGTTGGTTTTTAGAAGTGTTTTTTAAGCTGCTGTTTTAGCATTAGTATTTTAGGTTATTTGAAAATTAAGGAGAGAAATGTGGAAGACTTACTACCCGAGTTATGTGATCAATTTCCAGAGTTGGTGCAAGTCGTTGAACCTATGTTTGGTAATTTTGGTGGTTGTGAAACCTTCGGTGGTGAAATAGTCACCATTAAAGCATTCGAAGATAACTCGCTGGTGCGTGAGCAGGTCGCTTTACCCGGTAAAGGTAAAGTACTGGTGGTAGACGGGGGAGGCTCCATGCGCCGTGCTATGCTGGGCGATTTGCTTGCTGAAAAAGCTGAAAAAAATGAATGGGAAGGCATCATTATTAATGGCTGTATACGCGACGTAAATGCGATTGGTGGGTTGGACTTGGGTGTTCAGGCGCTGGGTGCACATCCTATGAAAACAGATAAGCGTGGTTTGGGTGATCTGAATGTTGATGTAACCTTTGGTGGTGTTACGTTCAAGCCTGGCCACTATGTTTATGCCGATAATAATGGCGTATTGGTGTCTGCCGTCAAACTTGAACTTGCAGTATAAGGCTTTTATTTAAGCCCGACAGTTTGCTAGGTAAGACTCATGGCCATGCTGATATAGAGCTTGGCCATGACCCCAAAAACAGTCGCACCACTGATCAGGCCAATAAAAATCATTTTCCCTTCGCGTGATGCCTTTGATTGTTTGGACACGGTCCAGACAGACCAGAACTTGTACATGATCATCAGGATCACACAGGCTAATACGAATATTTCAGAATCGAAGATGCTCATGGCGTGGCCTTTTCTTTTATCAAAGTGTATAAGTGAATAATTGAATTATTAAAATGTATTTGATATATACCTATTATTCATATATAAAATGTTTTGTAAATACATTTTATTGCTTGGAGCAACTTTCAGTACAATTTTATTTGGATGAGTCATAGCAAGGGGTGGTTAGATGAATAAGGGCTTGAGCAAAAAGAAACGAGATGAAATGCACCGTTCGTGGTTAGACGTCACAGGAACGGCCGTCGCATCCATTCATCGGGCAGATGGCTATAAAGGGATGTCTGTTACAGGGCAGGATTATGAACTGATCAGGCCTCATTTTTTACAAAGCGAAGACTTACACAGCCGGGATAAAAAACTGAGCAAAAAAGCTGAATAAACATGAGGGGTAATGCCCCGTTGTCAGCCTATAAACCGGTTTAGTTTACCGGTTTAGTCGGCCGGTCAGGTGTCGTTACATCCGAGCCAATAAGTCCCTGGCGCATAGGCTTATTAGCGATGAGGTCAGCGAGTGTATGTTCTTTGAGAACGTCCATAAAAGCATTTTTTGCTTTATTGAGAATAGGTTGAAGTGTGCAGAAGTTTGTCAAACGGCAGGAATGGTGTTCGCAATCTATGATGGGCCTGAACCCTTCGGTTTGTGCAACGACAAGGCCAATGTTGATATCTGCAGGATCTTTGCCTAGCTGAATGCCGCCGTTCTTGCCGCGAAACGTCTTCAGGTAACCGGATTTAGACAGCGCGTGAACAACCTTACGCAGATGTTCTATAGAGATATCATAGAATTGTGCTATCTCAGATAATGTAGTGAGACGATCATTGTTAATGGCCGCATAGAAAAGTACGCGTAAGCTATAGTCTGTGAATCGGCTCAGTTGCATAAGAGTATTTCGTAAAAGATGTTAATACAATATACGTTATAAAGGCGGGTATTAACAACCCTGTTCAGGACAACTCATAGAATTAAAAAAGGCCGTATATAACGGCCTTTAACAGATGGTTCAGCTCATTAAAATCAGCCGTCTTTGCGTTTATCGAAGACACGCTTGGCTTTGCCCTCAGAGCGAGGAATAGTACCGCCATCGACAACAGTGATACGCGTACTGATCCCAACAACGGCTTTAATGTGGTGTTGCAGTTCTTTGGTTGCTGCGAGCTGATCAGCATCGCGGGCATCAGGCGTCATCTCAACTTTAACTTCAACTTTATCCAGGTTTCCTTCTTTGGTAACAATGATCTCATAATGCGGAGCCAGAGTAGAAACTTTAAGAATCTGTTCTTCTATCTGCGTTGGGAATACGTTCACGCCCCGAATAATCATCATGTCATCTGAGCGCCCTGTGATTTTATCGATACGGCGCATCGGACGAGCGGTACCGGGTAGCAGGCGCGTCAGATCGCGTGTGCGGTAACGGATAATCGGTAGCGCTTCTTTGGTCAGAGAGGTGAAGACCAGTTCTCCGTATTCACCATCCGGTAATACTTCACCGGTATTCGGATCGATGATTTCAGGGTAGAAATGATCTTCCCAAATGGTCGGGCCGTCTTTGCTTTCAAGGCATTCCTGAGCAACGCCCGGGCCCATGACTTCAGATAATCCGTAGATATCCAGAGCATCTATGCCGAGGCGTGCTTCAATATTTTTACGCATCTCTTCAGTCCATGGCTCTGCACCGAAGATACCCAGACGTAATGAAAGTTTATGCGGATCAACGCCCTGACGATCCATTTCATCAATCAGGTTAAGCATATAAGAAGGGGTTACCATGATGATATCAGGATCGAAATCCCTCATCAGCTGTACTTGTTTCTCTGTCTGGCCGCCAGACATTGGGATAACCGTACAGCCGAGGCGTTCAGCCCCATAATGGGCACCCATCCCGCCGGTAAATAAACCATATCCATAAGAGATATGGACTTTATCGCCGTGATGTCCGCCAGCCGCACGGATTGAGCGCGCGACCACGTTAGCCCAGGTATCGATATCGTTCTGCGTGTAACCGACTACGGTAGGCTTACCGGTGGTTCCGCTGGACGCATGAATACGTACAACATCGCGGTTAGGAACCGCGAAGGTTCCGAACGGGTAGTTATTACGCAAATAATCTTTTTGGGTGAATGGGAAGAGCTTTAAGTCTTCCAGTTTTTTCAGATCAAAAGGGTGAACCCCTTTGTCTTTACACATTTTACGGTAAGCAGGAACATTGTTATAACAATGCGCAATACTCCAGCGCATTCGTTTGAGCTGTAATGCGCGTAGTTCATCAATGCTCGCCATTTCGATATCATCGAGTGAGCCGCTGCGGGTTTTTTCAATAGACATATTATTATAATCCTGTTGTTCTTTGGCAGTTCTTTGGCAATCGTAAGGGCTAATGCTGGATATCCGGCTAAGCCTTAGCACTCTTTTATATTTGTTATATTTTTTATATTAGTTATAGGGGTAATCAAACGCGCTCAATAATCATGGCTATACCTTGTCCCACGCCTATACACATAGTGCACAATGCATAACGACCACCGGTACGATGAAGTTGATACATAGCGGTTGTCACTAAGCGTGCGCCACTAGCGCCAAGGGGATGACCTAAAGAGATGGCTCCGCCGTTCGGGTTAACGTGGGCAGCATCGTCAGCCAGGCCTAAATCGCGCATCACGGCTAAGCCCTGTGAAGCAAATGCTTCGTTAAGCTCAATAACATCCATCTGATCGAGAGTAAGACCGGCTTTTTTCAGTACATTGCGAGTAGCAGGTGCCGGGCCAAAGCCCATAATGCGAGGCTCAAGCCCCGCTGCTGCCATCGCGACGATACGTGCCTTAGGCGTCAGGCCATTGGCTTTAGCCGCTTCTGCAGAGGCGATCAATAGTGCGCATGCTCCGTCGTTTACGCCAGAAGCATTACCTGCAGTGACAGAGCCGCCGGCTCTGAAAGGCGCTTTTAGCTTAGCCAGATCTTCCAGTGTGGTTGATGCGCGTGGGTGTTCGTCGGTATCGACAACGATGGGATCGCCTTTTCGCTGTGGGATGACAACCGCTACTATCTCTTCTTTAAAGAGACCTTTTTTCATGGCTGCAGCTGTTTTCTGTTGGCTGCGGAATGCGAAAAGATCCTGATCTTCGCGCGATATATTGAATTCTTCTGCGACGTTTTCTGCAGTCTCAGGCATAGAATCTACGCCGTATTGCTCTTTCATCTTTTTGTTAATGAAACGCCAGCCGATGGTTGTATCGTAAAGGCCATTAGGATTACGACTGAATCCTGATTCTGCTTTACCCATGACAAAAGGTGCACGTGACATTGACTCGCAACCACCGGCAATCATCAGTTCAGTTTCACCCGACTTGATTGCACGGGCAGCCATGCCGATGGCATCGATACCTGAGCCGCATAAGCGGTTAACAGTCGTACCTGGTACAGCGACAGGAAGGCCCGCTAACAATCCGGACATACGTGCGACGTTACGGTTATCTTCGCCAGCCTGATTAGCGTTGCCGTAAATAATGTCTTCGACAGTGGTCCAGTCAACAGTTGGGTTGCGGTCCATCAGTGCTTTAATCGGAACAGCACCTAAGTCGTCGGGACGTACCGTTGCCAGGCCTCCGGCGTAGCGACCGAAAGGGGTCCGGACAGCATCGCATATAAATGCATCTTTCATGAATTATTCTCCTTTTGTGCCATGTAGAGCAGATTCGTCAGAGTCGTCTACGAGGACGCCATTAATTTGGTGAGACTTACCGCGGAAAAAAGCGAGTGCTTGATCTTTCTGATTGTAAATAGTGATGTCGTAAACACCGGTGCGGCCTTTGCGATGGCGTTCCTCTGCGATAGCTTTCAGGCGGTCGCCTTCAAAACCAGGTGCTGCAAAATCAATAGTGCAACCACTGGCAACAGTGACTTTATTATAGCTATTGCAGGCGTGTGCAAAGGAGGTATCGGCCAAAGTGAAAATCATACCGCCGTGGCAGATGGCATGGCCATTGAGCATATCTTTGCGTACGACCATCTCGAGATGGGCAAAACCTGCACGCGTCTCAATAATCTCCATTCCCAGTGCTTTCGCAGTGTGGTCATTTTCATGCATGGCTATGCTGCAGGCGTGTGCTAACTGATCGGGTGTCATGTCAGAAGTTATGCTCATGACTTACCTCCGGCAACTTTACGGCGAATAAGGGGGGAGGTGCGATAGCGGTCTTCGCCATAGCTCTTCGCCAGATTATCAAGGACGTTCATGATGCGGACCAGGCCGACACTTTTTGCCCATTCTATCGGCCCGAATGGATAATTAACGCCGCCTTTCATGGCTACATCAACATCGCTTTCAGAACATACTTGCTGGTTAACAGCGTCATAGCCCTCGTTGGCGAGCATCGCAACGGTGCGCATTAAAACCATACCGGCAACATCATCAATAACGGTAACTTTCTTACCGATTGCCTGGAAAAGCCCAATGGCTTTTAGTATGGCAGCGGGGCTGGCCTGATCAGCCGGAGCCAGCGCGATACGCGTAGCTTTGGCATAATCCAGAGCCAGATCGAACTGAATGAGATTACTGTTACGAGCAATATCAGCACGGTACGTTGTCATTTGCCCGTTGGTCAGTTGTAAGGTGGTATCACCGATTAAAATAGCGCCAGAGCCTTCCCGGATGCGGCTTACTTTAATGCCGGCTGCTTCTATGAGTGCTACCAGCGGTTCAGCAACACCAAGGCACCCTTCGATGGTTACGTTTTGAGGTGCAGGAGCTGGCGCTGCTGTTTTGATTGTTGGCGTTTCTGCCTGCTCGCTGTAGTCATAAAATCCTTTCCCGGATTTGCGTCCCAAATGACCGGCACTGACTAATTCCTGTTGAATTAACGAGGGAAGAAAACGTTGGTCATTAAAGAAGGCTGCAAAGACGGATGAAGTCACCGCAAAGTTAACATCATGGCCGATCAGATCCATTAGTTCGAATGGCCCCATGCGAAATCCACCGGCTTCACGCACGATCGCATCGATGCTTGCCTCATCTGCAGCGCCTTCCTGAAGTACGCGTAAACCCTCTGCATAAAATGGACGGGCGACACGGTTAACAATAAAACCGGGTGTGGATTTAGCACGAACCGGACTTTTCCCCCAACTGGCTGATAAATCATAGATAGCATTAGCCACGTCTTTATCAGTGTCCAAACCGCTAATTACTTCTACGAGTTTCATGATCGGAGCAGGGTTGAAGAAGTGCATACCGACTAAATTATGTGGACGCTTGAGCTTGCTGGCAATCGTCGTCACGGAGATGGAAGAGGTATTCGTCGCCAGAATCGTATCGTCTGCGCAGATCTCTTCCAGTTGAGCAAAAACTGATTGCTTAATATCCAGGCGCTCAACAATGACTTCGATAACTACGCGGGCAGGCGCGAAGCTGTCCAAAGAGTCGGTTACTGTGATACGTGATAGCAGTGCATCTACATCACTTTGTTGCATTTTCCCGCGTTGAACCAGTTTGCTCAGTCCTTTGGCCACACCCTCCAAGCCTCGCTGCGCTGCGCCGTCAAATGCATCATATAGCAGTACCGGATGACCAGCTTTTGCAGCAACCTGAGCGATACCCGCTCCCATAGTGCCGGCACCAATCACACCGATCACTGCTGTAGAATTAATGACACTCATGGTTACTGTCCTTTGAACGCGGGTTTACGTTTTCCGATAAAAGCAGCAACGCCTTCACGATAATCATCTGTGCGGCCTGCTAAGGTTTGCAAGTCACGTTCCAGATCAAGTTGCTCATCAAATGTATTGTCTGCTGATGCCTGAATAGCACGCTTAATCAGCGCCAGGCCTTTAGTAGGCTGGCTGGCAAAATGTTGTGCCATCGCCATCGCTTCATCCTGTAGGGATTCGTTCTCAACAGATTTCCAGATCATGCCCCACTGTTCTGCTTGTTCTGCTGAAATCTTATCGCCAAGCAGGGAAAGCGCCATGGCGCGGGCAGGGCCAACCAAACGAGGCAATGTCCAGGTACCGCCACAATCAGGGATCAATCCGATTTTACAAAATGCCTGAATGAACGACGCTGATTTGGCCGCCAACACGATATCGCACGCAAAAGCGATGTTAGCACCCGCGCCGGCAGCGACACCGTTGACTGCACAGATAACCGGCATCTCTAAGCTACGAATGGTACGCAGCATAGGGCTATAATTTTTTTCTATGGATTCGCCGAGGTTCGGTGGAGCGCTTCCCGGTGCAACATTTCTGTCCCCCAGATCTTGTCCTGCACAGAACCCGCGGCCATTACCCGTTAACAGTAAGCAGCGTACAGAGCTATCTTTTTTCACCTCTTTAAGCGCACTCTTAACTTCTGAGTGCATTTGCGCGTTGAAACTGTTCAGGCTGTCAGGGCGGTTCAGGGTAAGTACGGCAACGCCTTCAGAAATAGTGAATTCAATGGTTTCGTAAGACATGGGGTTATTTTCCTGTGAAGTTTGGTTGGCGTTTTTCCATAAAAGCAGAGATTCCTTCATTACGATCTTGCGTCGCCGCTAATAACGTGAAGGATTTTCGTTCCAGATTCAGACCACTATCCAGTGTCGTTTCGTAAGCCTTTAACAGTGCTTCTTTGGCGAGTCTGACGGCGATTGGAGGCTTGGTAGCAATTTTACGTGCCAGCTCGGTGGCACGTTGAAGAGAAAGTTCAGGAATAGTAACTTCGCTGACCAGCCCAAAAGATAGGGCCTGATGAGCGGTTATAAACTCACCTGACAGCACCATCTGCATGGCCATTGATTTGCCGATAGTACGAATCAGGCGCTGGGTTCCGCCTGCGCCCGGAATGATGCCCAGATTGATTTCCGGCTGGCCGAATAGCGCGTTGTCTCCTGCAATAACAATATCGCAGTGCATCATCAATTCGCAGCCGCCGCCTAAGGCAAAACCATTAACGGCAGCAACAATAGGTTTAGGGAAGAGGGCTATGCGACGCCAGTAGGCTGGGCGAGGGTCGTTCATCACACCGACGGCATCCAGAGATGCCATCTCTTTAATGTCGGCTCCGGCGGCAAAAACAGTATCACTTCCTGTGATAATGACTGCTTTTATATTGCTATCGTCAGCGGCTTGGTCGAGAACCCCGGCCAACTCTTTAAGTAGTTGGGTGCGAAGCGCGTTGTAAGATTCAGGCCTGTTTAGTCGGATGGTAAGCACCCCGGACTGGGGCTCATCGACAAGTATATCTTGATAATTGTGCATGCAATGGCGCCTTTTTTCTCGTTATCTTTCGTATTGTTATTGCCTAAGGTTAACCAAAAGCAGAAAGGGATACAATATTTATAACTAAAGACGTTCTTTATGTATCATAAACTTTGGTGTATGGTTCTTCTATCTATAAATCGCTGACAAAGAAAATATAAAGAAAATATAAAAAATAACCCCTTAAAAACTTCTTTACAGAACCGATACAGAACAAGGACAGAAAATCCTCATGAGCTACGTGATGACGCCCCGGCTTGCTACCTTACTAGACAAGCACCAGAACACACTGAACGCCGCCCTTAATGCCATTAAAACCCGTGACTACTGGACGCCCTACCCGGAAAACCCCAGCCCGCGTGCCTATGGCGAAACCGCCAATGCCGATGGCGAAGCGGCGTTTAAAAACTATCTCAATCAGAGTTTTGCACTGGATATGCCAGGTATCGTCGGTGAAGCGGGCGCTGAAGTATCACCTTATGGCATTGAGCTTAACGTCAAATACCCGCGGGTGGATCTGGATCAGTTGCTGCCTGCCATGCAGGATGCACGTAAAGCCTGGCGTGACATTGGCCCGCAAGGCCGTGCTGCTGTCTGTCTGGAAATACTCGAACGTATCAACAAACGCAGCTTTGAGATCGGCTATGCGGTGATGCACACCTCAGGGCAGGGGTTCATGATGGCATTTCAGGC
>NZ_JBFIIH010000087.1:0-17945 GCF_041601355.1 Neptunomonas sp. | reverse complement strand
AAGGTGACGGCGTTTTCGTCACTATTGAAACCAATACCAGCCTGAGACACATCGTTGGCAATAATCATATCCAGGTTTTTACGGTCTAGTTTGCCTCGGGCATAGCTAATGACATCGCGTGTTTCGGCGGCAAAGCCGATGGTAAACGGCTTGTCCTCTCTGGCAGCAATAGTGGCCACGATATCCGGATTTTTCACCAGATGAAGCTCCATGATCTCTTCGTTGCCCTTTTTGATCTTATGCTCAGCAATAGAGGTCGGCCGATAGTCTGCGACTGCCGCGCAGGCGATAAAAATATCGCAGTGACTGATCTCTTTGAGCGACGCTTGTAACATTTCTTCGGCGGTGGTGACTGATATGCGTTCAACATGTGTGGGAGCTGTCAGATTAACAGGGCCGCTGATCAGGCGAACGCGAGCGCCTGCATCTGCGGCGGCGGCTGCCAATGCATAGCCCATTTTGCCGGAGCTATGGTTTGAAATATAGCGTACCGGGTCCAACGGTTCCCGGGTCGGACCTGCGGTTATATGCACGTTTAATCCTGCCAGAGCACCGCTGTTAAAGCATTCAGCAACGCTCTCCATAATCTCGCCAGGTTCAATCATACGTCCCGGGCCCGTATCACCGCAGGCTTGCTCACCGATACCAGGCCCCCATAAACGAAACTTTTGTTGCTGCAGTGTGGTGACATTCTGCTGCGTTGCTGCTGAGCGCCACATCGCTTGATTCATGGCGGGAGCGAGGCAGATGGGGGCTGCAGTAGCAAGGCAGATGGTGCTCAACAAATCGTTGCCCAAGCCGTTGGCTAAACGCGCCATAAAGTCTGCACTGGCGGGTGCAATAACAATCAGGTCAGCCCACTTAGCAAGCTCAATATGACCCATGCCTGCTTCAGCTTCCGGATCCAGAAGTTCAAGATGAACCGGGTGTCCTGATAATGCTTGTAAGGTGAGGGGCGTGATAAAAGCAGTGGCTGCAGGAGTCATTACAACTCGTACATCTGCACCGGCGCCTTTTAATAGGCGTGTTAACTCGGCACTCTTGTAGGCCGCGATACCACCTGTTATGCCTAAAATTATCTGTTTGTTAGTAAGTCTATACATACCTTGAGCAACCCGAGATTACACAGTTTTCTAAAGAGGTGTAAGATACCACTTCAGGGATTTTTTGCGTAGACCTACATTAGATTTTACGCAGTAAGCATAAGGAATATGTAGATGGCGATTACTGATTGGCCGGCGCTAGAGCGCCCGCGGGAGAAATTATTGGCACACGGAGCATCGGTTTTATCCGATGCAGAACTACTGGCCATTTTTTTAAGAACCGGGATTAAAGGCGTGAGTGCTGTTGATTTGGCACGCGATCTGTTGAAGCGTTTTGGTGGGCTGCGCCCATTATTGGAAAGCTCGCAAGATGACTTTTGTGAAGCACTGGGGTTAGGTCCCGCTAAATATGCGCAGTTGCAGGCTGTATTGGAAATGAGTCGTCGGCATTTAATGGCATCGTTGCAACGGGGCGAATTGATGGAAAGCCCTGGCGCTGTCAGGCAGTATTTGGTGGCTCAGATGCGGCATCATCAGCAGGAGGTGTTTGCGTGTCTTTTTCTAGACAATAAACATCGAATCATCCGTTTTGAACCCCTGTTTTTCGGCACCATCGATGCTGCTTCTGTCTACCCACGAGAAGTTGTTAAAAAATCCCTCTCTGTGAATGCCGCTGCGGTTATTCTTGCACATAACCATCCATCAGGTGTTGCTGAGCCGTCCTTGGCTGATAAACAGATAACCCGGCGTTTGATTGATGCGTTAATGCTGGTAGACATCAGAGTCCTGGATCACATGATAGTCGGTGATCCGGAGGTGGTCTCTTTTGCCGAGCTGGGGTTGCTCTGATTTTATATGCAGAATTTACATATAATTTAAAACACCCAGCGGTGTGTGGCGCATATGAATAGACATACCCAGTGACGAGAGGCCTTTATCGCCTAATATTTCGGCGGAGAGAGGGAGGAATTCTCTTTCTTCAAACTGGGCGTGCTGAAGGTAATTATCTGCTAATCGAAGCGCCATCGCTTGATCAAATATCACAGGCTTACCTTTTGCCAGTTGTTTGATATCAGGTTCAATGAGTTTCCATTGCATCTCAAGCATGCGGTGCTCATTCGTGAGCTGTTTAATCATTTTTTTTGCTTTGCGGGTCTCTTCGCCCCGCTTGGCACAGTCAATCACCACACTAAATAGCTCTTCCTCTTCCTCTTCATGGTGTGTCAGCACTACTTCATGGAAAAAGCCATATAGCTGTGCGGCCATTTGTTTAATATCTTGTGTAACAGACTCGCTGATAGTAGTTGTCGCCAGCACGCGGAGTTGTTCGAAGTTTTTTATAATACCCACGTGACAATTTGTGAAATCCATCAAGGGATTATCATTGTCGGCATTTTTGTTATTATTCATTGGATTATCCTGTTTGGGTTGCGATCCCCGTTTAGGGATGCGGTATTCTTCGATCTTAAATAAGTTTTTGTTGTGCTTATATGACGAATATCAACGTTATACGAAAATAATAATAGGTATCTGTTTTCTTGTATCGCTTTTGTGGGTTTCTTAGATGTGCAGTCAGTTTGCTCGCTTAATTTCTGCAATCTGCTCTTGATTTAGAGATTCTTAATGGTATTTACAATCACTTGTCTATATAATGCCGCTCCTTCTATTCGTGCTTGGTACGGGATTCAGTTCGGTTTTGGAACGCTCCGCCTGAGGCTATTGATATTGTTTATCTGTTAAGTAGCCAATAAAAATCCACACTAGAAGTAAATAATGTAATTTGAGGCTTTGATTATGGCTAAAGTTTGTATGGTTACTGGCAAGCGTCCGGTAACAGGGAATAACGTTTCCCACTCACAGCGCAAAACGCGCCGTCGTTTTCTTCCTAACCTGCACTGGCACCGTTTTTGGGTTGAAAGTGAAAATAAATTCGTTCGTTTGCGTGTAACTGCTAAAGGCATGCGTATTATCGATAAAAACGGCATCGATGCAGTACTTGCTGAAGTACGTGCGCGTGGCGAAAAGGTATAAGGAGCTAGACGATGGCAGCTAAAGGTAATCGTGAAAAGATCCGTCTGGTTTCTTCTGCAGGCACAGGTCATTTTTACACAACTGATAAGAACAAACGTAACATGCCTGAGAAGTTCGAGATCAAAAAATTTGATCCTGTAGTTCGTCAGCACGTTATGTATAAAGAAGCTAAAATCAAATAATGATTTTTTCTTCCGAAAAAGCCCGGTTTTCCGGGTTTTTTTATGTCTGTCGTGTGATTTCTATGGAAATTACCTCCCCGAGACGCGTCAACGCTTTGTTTTGTTTTTCTGTGTTATCAAACGAGCCAAAGTTCAGTCGTATGCAGTGCTGGAATTGTTGTGCTGTGCCAAACAGGCTGCCGGGTGTGAGGCTGATACCTTCGCTTTTGAGTTGAGTGAATAGGCTGTCCCCGTTGATATGCTGCGGTAATGTAACCCAGCAGAGAAAACCGCTTTCTGGAATATTAATATGTGCTTCAGCGGGTAGGTTTGCTTTCAATGCGTCGATAAACAATGGCTTTCGATGACGATAATGATTCTGAAGCTGTTTAATGTGACGGTTAAAGTTGGCGGATTCCATCCAGAGCGCGGCAGCGTGCTGCAAAAGCCCTGATGTAGCTAACGTGGTGACATATTTAAGATAGTTGATCTGATCAAAATAACGGCCCGGTGCTATCCAGCCAATACGGATATCAGGATCGAGTATTTTGGAAAGTGAACTACATAAAATGACACGGCCGTCATTGTCCATTGACTTCAATGTTCTGCGTCGCTGGCTTGAATGGATAAGCTCGCCAAAAACATCATCTTCAATAATAGCCAGGTCGTACGTCTGCGCTAACGACAGTAATATTGCTTTTTGTTCGTCCGGCATATTGAAGCCGAGCGGGTTGTTGGCATGAGGGTTGAGAAGCAGCGCTTTTACTTGCCAGTGTTTCAGCACTGCTTCCAATTGCGCAAGGTCGATCCCGTTAGGCGTGTAGGTTGGGACTTCAATAACCTGTAATCCCAGTGCTTCAATGCATTGAAGTATGCCATAAAAACAGGGGGACTCTACCGCAATGATGTCGCCAGATTGAGCAATGCTGCGTAACGCTAGCGAGATCGCTTCTTGAGCACCGTTAGTAATGATGATTTCTTCTGCATCCAGCTCCGCATGGCCGCTATGTGTTTTTTTAGCAATTTGCTGTCTGAGTCTTATGTCGCCGGGAGGGGCCTGATAATGGCTGTAGATTGCCGGTGCTTTTATCTCTGCACGTATCAGCTTGCTGAGTTGCTTGAAAAAGTCTAAACGTCCTTTGAATCGGGTGTCAGGGTTGGCGCTGCCAAATATAACGTCTGCCTGGCGTTGCGCTGTGCCGATAATGTCTAATGATGTGGCGCCTGAAATTACTTTCTGTGGTGTAGGAGGTTGTGGAGGGGCATCGTCTTTACTTGGCTTTACAGAGAAACCTTTGCGTGGATGGGCAAGAATGAGATCTTCCTGTTCAAGTGCAAGATAAGCCCGCAGCACAGTGTTCTTGCTGACGTTAAGTGTTTGCGATAAGTGACGCACGGAGGGGAGATAGTCATACGGTTGCAAGACTCCCGAATGAAGTTGGTTTTTAATATGCTGTATCACTGTTTGGTAAATTTTCATGGGTACAGTTTTCTGTATTTTATGTTAAATATTTAACTTGTTAATAACTGTACCCTATTTTTTATCGAGAGGCTGTCTCTTTTTTAATCAGGGTATTGCTCATATCCTGTACTCTTCAGACCGCTTTCAGTTTTAAGGACATCTCATGCTCGCGTTACGCACAAGGCTTATCCCTTTTATTCCGCTGATCTTTGTACTGCTCTGGAGTACCGGGTTCATTGGTGCAAAGTATGGGCTGCCCTATATTGAACCCTTTAATATGCTCTTTATCCGGATGTTGCTGACGCTGGCTGTCTTTATGGTTTTGATGGCGTTATTTAAATCAAAATGGCCTACGGGAAGACAGGGGTTGCATCAGTTACTCTCTGGATCGCTGGTTCATGCGGCTTATCTGGGCGGGGTGTTCGCTGCAATTAAATGGGATATGCCGGCAGGTGTTGTCGCTATTGTGGTGGGTTTGCAGCCTTTGCTTACCGCACTGATCGGGCGAATATGGTTTAAACAGTCTCTGGCAAAAGTACAACTGTTGGGGTTAGTTTTAGGCTTGGTCGGTGTATCAATGGTACTTGTCGGCGGTAAAGAGATGGGCGAGTTAACTTTGCGGCCTGAAGCAATTGCCGCCGCTATTATTGCTTTGCTGGGAATATCTATTGGTACTTTATATCAAAAGCGTTTTGGCACGGGTGTCGACTTGATGGCAGGGTCTTTTTTCCAATATCTGGCTACTGCGTTTTGGATGGGATTGCTGGCATTCAGCATGGAGACGCGTGAAGTGGTGTGGTCGTTTGATCTGATAATGGCATTGGGTTGGTTGGTGTTTGGATTGTCAGTATCGGCAGTGTTGTTGTTGATGTATATGATTCGTGAGGGTGAATCTGCTCGGGTGGCGAGTTATTTTTATCTGGTTCCCCCCGTCACTGTTGTAGAAGCATGGCTATTATTTGATGAGGCATTAGGTGTGTTAGCATTACTAGGGATATTTATTACCGTGTTAGGTGTGTATCTTGTTTTAAAGTCACCTAAAGTCATTTTACGTCCTGATGTATAAGCCTTAATACATAAGTCCTGAAACGAAAAGAGGTAACGTGCCTGAATTACCGGAAGTAGAGACAACACGCAGAGGTATAGAGCCGCATATCCTCAATCAATATATTGAGTCTGTGGTGGTGCGACAAGCAAAATTACGCTGGCCCGTGCCTGTAACGGAGCTTGATTCTTTGGTCGGGCAGGTTGTGCAGGGCGTTGCGCGTCGTGGCAAATATATTCTACTTGAGACCATGCCCGGAACAATTTTAATTCATTTGGGAATGTCCGGTAGTTTAAGAGTTGTTACTGATGCCAGATCTCCTTTGAAGCATGATCATTTAGATATTCACTTTAATAATGAGAAGTTGCTGAGACTGACCGACCCGCGACGTTTTGGTGCTGTTTTGTGGCAGCCGCAAGGGCAATTGCATGAGCGTTTAAGTACATTGGGACCTGAGCCATTGAGTGAGCATTTTTCTGTCCCTTATTTGCAACAGCAATGTAGGAGGCGTACTGTTACCATAAAGCAATTGATTATGAACAGTCGCGTGGTGGTCGGTGTAGGAAACATTTATGCCAGCGAAGCGCTCTTCCAATCTGGCATTGATCCTCGTAAGGAAGCCGGTCGGATTTCAGAAAAACGTTTGGCGCTGCTGGTCACAGAAATCAAAAGTGTGTTGTTGGCGGCCATTGGGCAAGGCGGCACCACTCTGAAAGATTTTGTCAATAGTGATGGAAAGCCTGGATATTTCCAGCAGTCACTTAATGTTTATGGGCGAGGGGGACTTCCCTGCCATAATTGTAGCCGCCCTCTGAAAGAGGTGCGTTTAGGGCAGCGTAGTACGGTGTTCTGTAATTATTGCCAGCGATAGGAATAAAGAATGTCGATAGCCGATGTAAATATAACCAAGAGTCACAGCGAGCTTGTCGCTGACGAGCACCGCGGGCGCTTAAGAGATAAATTAGATATACATCATCATCTGGAGAAGCGTGAAAGCCTGCGGGTAGGTGAGCTTGCCGTTCACTGTGAGCTATATCAGGCAGATGATGCAGAAGCGCCGATATTGATCTTTCTGCCGGGTATCGGCACTTACTCCGAGCTGTATGCTGACTTGTTAGGACGCTTTGCCGAGAATGGTTTTCATACCGTAAGTCTGGATTATCCGGGTCATGGTTACTCTGCAGGTACAAGAGGACAATACAGCGTAGAAAATGTTGTGCAGTCGGTCAGTGATTTGATTGACAGGATGCAAGAGCGCTTTTCCGGTCCGGTTTATGTATATGGTTACTCTATAGGCTCCTTACTGGCGGTCGCTGCGGCTGAAAAAGATGGGCGGATACAGGGAGTGTTGTGTGGCACTCTGCTCATTCCTGAAATTCCACCGGATACATTGCATCAAATGGGTTGGCAGTGGACATGGGGAATGGCGCAGATGTTTCCTAGTATGAAACTACCGCTAAAATCGATGGTGGATTATGAGCAGCTGCTCGCCGGACATCCTGCTGCAAAAGAGTTTAACCATGATCATTTGATGGTATTCGATTACCCACTCAGTACGCTTTCGAGCTTGTATTCTTGGCGTTCTGAAGTAAAAGATCAGGCTTTTGAGTTCCATGCGGCCATTCTGCATGGCAGGGGTGATGAAGTTTTACCGTTACGCTACTCAAAACGATTAAGCGAAGAGTTAACCCATCCTTTTGAGCTGATAGAAGTACACGGTGGGCATATGTTGCCTTGGTATGACCCCGAGTTATTAATTGATACAGTGTCGCAGTGGGTCAGGTCTCTGCCGGAGCCTGAGCCAAATAATGAACACCTGGAAATAGTAGAAGTAGCATAGATCTGCTGATTAGATCTGCTGATTAGGTGTGTTGCTGAGGCAGGGTGGATGTTTAGTCCTGTTAGTTATATTTGTAATAAAAACTTAAGCTTTTCATAACAAAAGCAGCACTGAAGCGGGGCGATAATTCTGATTGTCGTATCCGGTTCAGCCGGTTGTTGTAGCGCTAATCAGTCGCTATATCTCTCGCCTAGACGACGTCTCTTTATATGTTCCTATCTGTGTTTCTGGTTAAAAGAATAGAGGTGTGGTTTCAAATAGAAAACCCAGCAGCAGATAAAGCATCTGATGTAGTAATGATGTTATCTGAGGATTGCTGAAGGTTGTTTAGAAAAAAAGGCGAGAGGGCTTTGTAAATCCTTTACGAAGCCCTCTCTGTTGGCTTCCATTTCCGTGCGATTAAAAGGCTTCCATGCTAACTGCCTTGTGTCCTTACCGCTTTTTAAGCCATCCTTGAATTCGTTCCATGAACAGGAGATCCACCGTTGTTATTATGGCGAGTTGGCTTAGTTTTAATATAGGAAAAAGTCCTATTTTTCAAATAAAAATGTTGAATGGCTATTCAAAAATTTAGGGATGGACAGGTGAATCAGAACGCCTTAGACTCATTCTAATCTTGTCGGGGTGCCCTATTGAGGGCTGAGAGAAAACCCGCTGAACCTGATCCAGCTAGTACTGGCGTAGGAATCGAGATGTATATTAATAGCTATCAACAAGCTGTGCCTGTTGCGTTAACTATTGCTGGTTCAGATAGCAGTGGCGGTGCAGGTATACAAGCCGATCTGAAAACCTTCTCTGCTCTGCAGGTATATGGTGCATCTGTCATTACGGCCGTTACTGCGCAAAATACGCTGGGCATCTATGCAGTTCACTCAATTCCCGCGACCATTATTTCTGCGCAGCTTCGCGCGGTATTGCAGGATCTTGACGTTAAGTCCATCAAAATAGGCATGCTCGGTGAAGCATCGGCAGTCGATGCAGTTGCGAATGTTTTAGATGAGTTTTCTTCCCCTGCGATGGTGATTGATCCTGTCATGCTGTCCAAGAGCGGCAATGCGTTGTTACATCCCGATGCGTTGTTACTGATGAAAAAGCGCTTATTTCCGCGAGCGACTGTTCTGACTCCTAACTTGCCCGAAGCGGCGGCACTCACTGGCTTTTCTGAACCGACTTCTTTATCCGAAATGTACCAAATATTAGGGCCTTTGCATGAGCTTGGTGTGCCCTGGGTATTACTCAAAGGAGGTCATCTGCCCGCTGAGGAGCAGGCTGTTGATTTGCTGTCTGATGGGAAGCGGATTTTCGAGTTTAAGGCAGATCGCTTTGTAACAAAAAATACGCATGGCACGGGCTGCACGCTGTCGTCAGCTGTGGCTGCAGGGCTTGCTAAAGGGATGGATGTTGAGCAGTCAGTAAGAGAAGCAAAAAAATATATCAGCGTTGCCATTGCGGCAGCCGATTCGTTGCTGGTAGGGGCTGGTCACGGCCCCTTGCATCATTTTTCGTTGCTCTGGGGCCAAAAAGGCTAATGGGTACTTCTTATCTTTCAGAGTTTAGTTTTAAGTAGGGTGAATTATGTCCAATAATAAATTGTTAAGTCAAAACGCCAGTGTTGATCATGCTTCAGTTCAGCCATTTCCTAAGTCGCGCAAAGTTTATATCGAGGGAAGTCGTCCGGACATTCGTGTGCCTATGCGTGAGATTTCACTGGACGATACGCCGACAGGCCTGGGGGGAGAAAAAAATGATCCCTTATATGTTTATGATACATCCGGGCCCTATACAGACCCTGAAGCGACGATAGATATCAGAAAAGGGCTGGTGGCTTTGCGGGCTGGCTGGATCTCAGAACGAAATGATACAGAGCAGCTTACGGCGTTATCGTCTGAGTATGGGCGTGCACGCGAGGTCGATTTACGGTTGGATGAACTGCGATTCGAGTTGACGCGTAAGCCATCACGGGCTAAAGCGGGCATGAATGTGACGCAGCTACATTATGCGCGTAAGGGAATCATCACGCCTGAAATGGAGTTTATCGCTATTCGTGAAAATATGAAGCTGGCGAAGTCTAAAGCTGAAGGTAATATCGTTGCTCAGCAGCACCCGGGGTTTAGTTTCGGAGCAAATTTACCGGATGAAATTACGCCTGAGTTTGTTCGACAGGAGGTGGCCGAAGGTCGTGCTATTATCCCGGCAAATATTAATCACCCTGAATTAGAGCCAATGATTATTGGTCGTAATTTTCTGGTTAAGATTAACGGGAATATTGGTAATTCTGCGGTGACCTCTTCTATCGAAGAGGAAGTGGCGAAGATGACCTGGGGGACCCGATGGGGATCCGATACTGTCATGGATCTGTCTACCGGGAAAAATATTCATGAGACACGTGAATGGATCCTGCGTAATGCGCCAGTACCTATCGGTACTGTGCCTATCTATCAGGCATTAGAAAAAGTAAACGGTGTTGCTGAAGATCTGAATTGGGAAGTGTTTCGCGATACATTGATCGAACAAGCAGAGCAGGGGGTCGATTACTTTACGATCCATGCTGGCGTTCTGTTGCGCTATGTCCCGATGACCGCCAAACGCATGACCGGTATTGTTTCGCGAGGCGGTTCTATCATGGCGAAATGGTGTTTGGCTCATCATCAGGAGAACTTTCTTTACACCCATTTCGAAGATATTTGTGAAATTTGTAAAACCTATGATGTGTCATTCTCATTGGGAGATGGTTTGCGTCCGGGTTCGGTTTATGATGCCAATGATGAAGCTCAGTTTGCTGAGTTGGAAACCTTAGGCGAGCTGACAAAAGTTGCCTGGAAGCACGATGTACAGGTCATGATCGAAGGGCCGGGTCACGTGCCGATGCACATGATCAAAGAGAACATGGACAAGCAGCTAACCGAGTGTCATGAAGCGCCTTTTTACACGTTAGGACCTCTGACAACGGATATTGCGCCTGGTTATGACCACATTACCTCGGGTATTGGCGCCGCCATGATCGGTTGGTATGGATGTGCGATGCTGTGTTATGTGACGCCGAAAGAGCATCTGGGACTCCCCAATAAAGATGATGTTAAGACGGGTATCATCACCTATAAAATCGCGGCACATGCTGCAGATCTGGCTAAAGGCCATCCGGGTGCACAGATTCGTGATAATGCGATGTCTAAGGCACGCTTTGAATTCCGTTGGGAGGATCAGTTTAATATTGGTCTGGATCCGGATACAGCACGCGCTTATCACGATGAAACTCTGCCCAAAGAGTCTTCTAAAGTTGCACATTTCTGCTCTATGTGCGGGCCTAAGTTCTGCTCAATGAAAATTTCTCAAGAAGTGCGTGATCTGGATGCAGCCCAGCTGGCAGCGTTAAAAACCGCTGCTGTTAAGGGAATGCAGGATAAATCACAAGAGTTTAAGGACGCGGGAGCGGAAATTTATCATAAGGTTTAACCTCTGTACTACTTTCAGTTAATCTTGCAGGGGTATTGATAACCTTTGAAGATATTCTATGTCAGATGAACTGAAGTATTTAGCAGTTGCTCTTCTTGTGCTGTTTGCGTTTGTGCCAGTGACAGTGCAGGCGCTTAAGAAGCGAAAAGAGCAGCCGCCACCGCTCGCTAGCAATGATCGTAAGCTCTATAGGCTCTGGCGTTCAGATCCCGATGCTTATCAAAGGCAATATGGAGCGTTGGATGAGGAGTACGTGAAAGCCCAAAAGGCTAAACGTAACGAATGATACAAGTCTGCAATATTATTTGCAGACCAACTGATTGTCATTGAGTGGTGTCGGTGTCTTTGATGGAGGTGTCGATATGCCGCTTTTGACAGAGTGTGTGAATTGACAGAAGCTGCGAGTCACATTCGGCGCAGCTTTTACACATTGCTAAATGAATTTTTAGTGATATGGACTCGATGATACTTAGCGAGGTATCGAGTTTTTTTGACATTAAAAATGATGCTTGTTTGCATGATTTCATACGTTACCCTCCTTCAGGAACCAGGCTTTTTCCAGACATCCGCGCAATTTAAGTCGGGCACGATGTAAAATAGTCCAGCAGTTTTGTTCCGAAATTCCCAGACAATCACATATTTCATCTGTTTCCAGCTCCATGAGTTCGCGTAAGGCAAATACCCGGGCAGTATTACCGGGAAGGTGGAGCAGGCACAGATCAAAGATCTCCCAAAAATGACTTCGCATATGAAGGTCTTCAGGATTTTGCCAGTGAGAGGGAGTTGTATCAGCATTCCAGTGTTCTTTCGCATTAAACAGGCCATCAAGGCCGCTGGTATCTTCATCTGAAATAAACAGCTGCCGACCTCTCTTTTGTTTTCTGATGTAGTCGATCAATTTGTGCCGCAAAATACTGTATACCCAGGTATCGAATTGCACTTTTCCGGAATAGCGCGACAAGCCTTCAATGGCGGCGAGCATGGCTTCTTGCACTAAATCTTCGGCATGACCTTTATCAGGCACCTGTAACAAGGTGAACGCCAGCAGTTTTGGGCGTAATGCTTCGAAATCGGCTGTATAAGATGCAGCGGTTGGTTGCATAGAGGGTTTGGCCTTGTTCGTCGGTTGCTTAGCTGTTTTTTAGCGGGTGGTTATCAGGTAGCTGCTTGGCTATCCATAGTGCCAGTTTATGTTTCATATGGGGCTCATCTTCCTGGTCTTTTGCCAGCGGTGTGATGAGTTTATCTGCGGCAAGTAATTGATAAAGATTTGAAATTTTTAGTCCACTGCTATCGGTAGGCTTGAAACCGTCGAAACCTCGGTTTTTCATATAAACTTCACCAACACGCAGGGCTTCTTTGACGAGTTGTGCTTCTTGTTTAGGTTTCATTTTCATTGCTGTGCCTTCAAAAGAGTCTGATTGTTTACGTTAAATATGCATTTTTACGCAGGCTGCCTTCCCATTTAATCATATGACAGGAACCGATGTGAAAATTTCCATATGATCCTGTTCAACTCTAAAGATAAGAATCAAGTGTTGTCTCAAGAGGAAGGCTCAATGGAAAGTTGCATACTCATTTTATGTGAAGCATTGGGCGCCAGAATGACGGCATCGTCGAGTACGTTAGCGGTCTCAATACAAAACATGTTTTTATAGTCGTCAGGACTGAATTGGCTTAAGCGTTTGCTTTTCTCGATCCAGGGATTCCAGATCACAGCAGAGCGGCTATTTGATTGTCGAATAGTTAAGGTGTGGGTCGGTGTTACTGCTCTGAGGGTTTGGGCGTTAATGTTTAGCCGATAAATACGGTCGGTTTCGCCCTGGAAATTAATGTTTCCTCGTTGTGGTTTCAGTCGCCATTGGTCTAATGCATCAATGTAGTGGGTGTTATGCGCACCATGAATACGCGTTTCGCTGATGCTTTTGGTTGGAAGGTAGGTATGCAGCGCCTGACTATAATTTACGTAGCGATGATCGGTATTGAGGGTGGTGAGTTGTAAAAGCAACGTTCTTCCAAGTGTAAACCGTGCTTCAAGCTCAAAGTCATAGGGCCAGTACAAGCGGCTGTTGGTCGAAGATGTCAGCAGTAGTGTGACTTCTACCTGGTGGCAGCTTTCTTTGATCTCTTTTAATTGCCACAAACTGCTGCGGGCAAAACCGTGAGCGACAGGGCGCTGTATGCTTTGGCGGATAGCTTCTGGGTTCTTATCGGCGGCTCCGAACCACGGCCAGCATATAGGAATACCGCCGCGCACGGACTCGCCTTTATTATATGCAGCGCTGGGGCTCAGCCATAAAGCATTCCGGAAATGATGGTGGACCGGCGAAAACTCAATTATTTGAGCGCCTTGTAGTAATAAGGTCGCTTTAAATAAAGGATGGTCGATCTGAATACTATCGAGTTGATTCAAACCAGACTGTTGGCAGAAAGCGTATTTCATAATGACTTCGCACTTTGTTATACATTAACCTAGAATAGACCGACGTTAATTAGTGTGTGGCCGGCTTAGTGTGTAGTAGGTGCACTATAAAGCAGAAAATTACCTGAATATAGATTACCTGATTCTGCTCGCATGTACTTATTTCTCTTATGATGATTACTGACTATTGAATAAATATCGTTTGGTTGAACAGTTGTTGGGCATTGTACAGCGTGAGTTGGCGACTACATTGGGTGCGGTCACTGAAGCGCGTGATAATGCGGTGCATGAGCAGAGTAAGCCTGAAAATCAATATGATACCTTAGCACTCGAAGCGGCCTATCTTGCTCACGGACAATCGGTTCGCGCTGCCGAATTGCAGCGACAGGTAACCGTTTTAAAATATCTGAAGTTTCCTGATTATGTGCCGGGTTCAGTGGTGAGCTCTGGTGCCATCATTCAATTGCAGGATCTGCGCTCAGCCCATAGTCAATGGTTGTGGATTCTGCCTGTGTGCGGCGGTATTGTGCTTGAGTATGAGGGAATTCGCATCACCACTATTACGCCTGATGCGCCTTTGGGCCATAAAGTGCTTGGGTGTTATGAAGGCGATGAGATCGCTTTACGTTCAGGTGAAAATGTAAAGTCTTTTGAAATCGTCGTCATTAGCTAGTCAAAATTAATTATGTGTTTTATGTCGTTGATCTATATAAATGATTATTTATCATTAAGAATTTAAAACAAAGTATCGGGAGTTTTATGAAATTCAGAGTTATTCCGGTTACGGCCTTCCAGCAAAACTGTACCTTATGTTGGTGTGAAGAGACTATGCAGGCTGCCGTGATAGATCCGGGCGGTGATGTCGCAAAAATCGAAGCGGCTATCAAAGAAGAAGGCTTGCAGCTTGAAAAGATATTATTGACACATGCTCATATTGATCATGCTGGTGGAACGGCTGAAATTAAAGCGCTGCATCAGGTGCCGATTGAAGGGCCGCATAAAGGCGATTTGTACTGGATAGAGGGGCTCGCTAAACAAAGTGAAATGTTTGGTTTTCCTAAAGTAGGTGATTTCATGCCGGACCGCTGGCTGGAAGATGGTGATGTTGTAACGGTCGGTAAGCAAACACTGCAGGTGTTGCATTGCCCGGGGCACACACCCGGACATGTGGTGTTTTTTGATAAATCAGCGGGTATGGCTCAAGTGGGTGATGTTATCTTTCAGGGCTCGATTGGCCGAACGGACTTTCCGGGTGGTAATCATCAACAATTAATCGACTCTATCCGTAAAAAGCTGTTTGCTCTGGGTGATGAGATCGAGTTCATACCAGGGCACGGGCCTGCATCAACGCTTGGCTACGAAAAGCGAACCAATCCATTTGTTTCTGATCATCGTGGCTGATTGGTGTAGCCTATTTGTGTAATAAGGTGGTGATAGCGAAAATATTCTGGTCGAGAGTCTTGTTGTCTGTGATAACTTTTCGTAATGGAATGTCGATGATCGCGCCTTGCTGAACACCCACCATAATGTCGTTATAACCGGCTAATAGATATTGTACGGCCGATGCACCAAGGCAGGATGCGAGCATCCTGTCATGTCCTGAAGGGCTGCCTCCGCGCTGGATGTGGCCTAAAATACAAATTTTAGGTTCCTGCCCCAGCTCTTCCAGTTGGTATGCAATTCTTGACGTCAGTCCGGGATCTTTCCCTTCTGCAATGACGATAATGCCGCTGGAGCCCAGCCTGTTGGCGCGCTGTTTGGCCAGCGTCACGCATAAGTCGTGAAGATCAAATTCATACTCGGGTACAACCACCAACTCTGCGCCGCATGCTATGCCTACTTGAGTCGCGATGAAGCCTGAGTTGCGCCCCATCACCTCTACTAAAAAAAGACTTTCATGGGATAGGGCTGTGTCACGGATTCGGTCGATAGCTCCCAGCGCGGTATTAACTGCAGTATCAAATCCGATGGTGTCGTCAGAACCCGGAATATCGTTATCAATCGTGCCCGGTAAACCGATAACCGGGATACCCGTTTCTTCGGTAAATAGGTGAGCGCCCGTCATTGAGCCGTCGCCGCCGATTACAATAAGGGCTTCAATGCCTTTCTCCTTCAATATCGCAGCAGCTTTTGCACGGACTTGTGGCACTTTAAACTCAAGGCAGCGGGCGCTCTTGAGCATAGTGCCGCCTCGCTGAACAATGTTAGTGACTGAGCGAGATGTTAGTTTATGGATGTCGCCGCCAATTAATCCGCTGTAGCCGTGGCGAACTCCGTATACGTTTTCGATACCGCTGTTAAGTGCTGTCCGAACAATACCGCGAATAGCGGGGTTCATACCGGGAGAATCACCGCCGCTGGTCAGTAAAGCAATAGACTTGTAAGTCTTTATCGGTTTTAAATGGGGTAACGTAAACATGGAATATCCTTTCGTGATATCTACATTGGATAAACAATAGTATGTATGGCAGAGGCTGGGTAGTTCAAGTGGGGCTCAATAGTAGCCGTAAAGTAAGAGGTATTTGCTGATGAGTATGCAGTTTCCTGCGCGTATTGCAGACGAGGTGCTGAAACATTTTGTTATTTATCGGATGCTGTTTAAAAATATTACGGATAAGGCTCAGGAACGGTTTGAGCAACAACAATGGTTGCAGATACAGCATGCTGCTGCAGAACGGATTGATCTCTATGAAAGGCAGTCACAAACAGCGGCTGATGATTTGCTTGCTCTGCTTGGAGAACCGCTTTATGAGAAATCTTTGTGGCGTAAGGCTAAGATCTGCTATATCTCGTTATTAAAGAAGCGAGATGATTTTGAGTTGGCAGAGACTTTTTATAATTCGATTTATTGCAAAGTGTATAAACATCACCAGCTAACCAATGAGCATATGTTTATCCATGCATCGATGCCTGAGCGTGAAGTTAGCTCAGGAGATACTATTTATCGAACCTATAATATGCAGTATGGGCTAATCAGCTTATTGAAAACAATGCTGAATGATTACTCTTTCAAAGTACCTTGGGAGAATAAAAAGAGGGATATTCGTAATCTGGCGTATTACATCAAACAAAATATTCCGCCAGGGGCTGTCGTAAGTGAGACAACCAGTGTTGATGTGGTACGTAGTGTTTTCTACAGAAATAAGGGAGCTTATCTGGTCGGCAGAATAAACTTACCCGCACAGGAGCTTCCTTTTGTAATACCCATTTTAAATGATAATGGTCGGGTCTACGTCGATACTGCGATTACTGATGGTGATCAGGTTTCAGTTATCTTTAGTTTCACGCGGGCGTACTTCATGGTCGATGTAAATGTGCCTTCAGAGTTTGTCCGCTTTCTTCAATCATTAATTCCGATGAAATCAAGAGCTGAGTTGTACACTTCTATAGGTTTTTATAAGCAGGGAAAGGCTGAGTTTTATCGTGATTATATGGCGCATCTCGCGCGTACTGACGATCTGTTTATTATTGCGCCAGGGATTAAAGGTATGGTGATGACCGTATTTACCCTGAAGTCATTTCCTGTTGTTTTTAAGATAATCAAAGATCGTTTTTCATCGTCAAAACAGATCACGCGGAAAATGGTTCATGAGCGATATCAGTTAGTCAAACGCCATGACCGGGTGGGGCGTATGGCGGATACGCAAGAGTTTGAAAATTTAGTATTCCCTCGCCAGAGAATCTCAGCGGAGTTATTAGCGGAGTTGCAGTCCGTTGCACCATCAGCATTGTTGATTAGTGATGATAGCGTGACGATCAGGCATCTGTGGACAGAACGGCGTATGACGCCATTGAATATCTACATTGATGAAGCGCTTCAAAGTGATGATGAAAGCGCTTTGCTGCATGCGATTGATGAATATGGAAAAGCGATTAAGCAACTTGCTGCCGCTAATATTTTTGCGGGAGATATGTTGTTTAAAAACTTCGGCGTTACGCGACATGCCCGGGTGGTTTTTTATGACTATGATGAAATACTCTATTTAACAGAGTGTAACTTCCGGAAAATTCCGGCTGCTATGTATCCTGAGCAAGAGATGGCGGCAGAGCCTTGGTACTCAATAGCACCAAATGATGTTTTTCCTGAAGAGTTTTCCATACTGACGGCATGTAATCCAAAAGTTCGGAGAATTTTTAATGAGCTTCATGGTGATCTATTGAGTATAGAGTTTTGGCAAGATATGCAGCAGCAGGTCAGGTCGGGAGGTGTCGTAGATATCTTTCCTTATCGGCAGATACAGCGCTTCCCTCGATAAGGCCCCGATAAGAGCGTTAACAGGGTGGCTCTCATGGCCTGAGGGTGGGGGTTAAAACATTTTTCTAATAATTTTCACTTTTTTAAGGTAGGGCTGTTGACTCCTTTCGGGGAGTCTGTAGAATGCGCACCTCTTCCCAAGGAGGCTGCCAAAAAGCAGCATTGAGAGGGGAAGATGCTGGTAGATAACGCCTTGATAATTAACATTATTTAAGCATTATCTGCGAGTAGTT
>NZ_JBFIIH010000086.1:0-18423 GCF_041601355.1 Neptunomonas sp. | reverse complement strand
CTGCCGACAAATATCGTCATGGAACACACACAAAAAACAACCGATTTCTTTTATATCAGTGAATATGAGTGTCCGCCAATTTCAGCAAAAAAACTTTATCTCTGAAATGCAGCGCATCATGCTGAGTCATAACATCCAGCCCCAGCAGCTTGAACTGGAACTGACTGAATCTATTCTTATCCACAATACTGACGATACAAAAAGAAAATTATTCGAACTAAGAGAGATGGGTATTCGTCTTGCTATAGATGATTTTGGTACCGGCTATTCGTCTCTCCAATACCTGAAAAACTTACCTATCGATGTAATAAAAATCGACCAGTCATTTATCAATGATATTACGCTGGACGTCAACGACAGGGCTATCGTGCAAACCATCATATCGCTGGCTAAAAATCTTAACTTATGGGTAGTAGCAGAAGGTGTGGTTAATCAGGAACAATATGAATTTTTGAAGAAAAAAGACTGTGATAGCTACCAAGGATATTATTACAGCAAACCTATGCCTATGGCTGAATTACTCAGCGTGATTGAGCATAAGAAAAATGAGCTGTTAGCCGGTATAAACATCAAATACTAAAAAACCGATCTGTCTAATTAGATCGGCTTATTTAGGTCCGCTTAATTAAATGCACTTATTTAAAGCCCGGACTTACCACATTCCTGAAAAATTCTGAACGATTCGCATCAAAATTAGCATTTTTGATATTACTGATATCAATATTAATCGTATTTATTGTTCTTATTACTTGGTTATCCAAACTATTTTGAGTCACAGAATTCAATAACATATTAGTGAAATTTGCAGCCAGATCAGATGAAACCCCACGGCTGAGCGCAGAATTTTGTGGTAACTCAAAGTAGGTATAAAATGCTTCTATACCATTTTGATAAATCCTTCTATCAAAGCTGAAGTCAACAATCAATCCACTCGGCAGTGTAAAACCACCACGTAAAGTATCCAGTTCTTCATCAGATACTGTTTGCCAATTGCTACTTATTATGTGGTTATCCGCGTGATTATTAACGGGGCTACTAGCAACTTGCTTCCTTACCAGGCTACTCGCTTGGCTGGTTAACTGTGCTTTTTGTGAGAGTAACAGACCTTGGTCTGAGAGGTTTTCAGCAGAAAGATAGGTAGAGAAACACCCGCTTAATGCCATGATAAGCAGAGATAGTGCTCTTGCACTGATACGTTGAATAGTCATCTAAATGCCTCCCTACGGAAGATCAAACCCAAGAAAAATAAAAAATCTCTGCTTCCTGTTAAAAGTCCCAGTTTCCTGGTCGTAATATGTTAAATGTTCCTAAGCTGGCACGGCTTATCACGCTATCTAACGGCGCTTTTACACGAATACTCCACTCTCGGCTATTCTGAAAATATGCAGATGCAATATTTTGATAGTCTTCTATGAGAAACAAAATTCGTTGCCCCCACATCGTATTAAAATCATCCAGAGGTATCACCTTCACACCTACGGACGGGTCTCCTACCAGCACTTCTTTTTCGTTATATCCCTTAATGACAACGAAGTGCATATAGCCATTATTATTAATGATTGTTATAGCCGGTACTTTTAATTTATCAAGCGGCATTCGAAAACCATTAGATTTATAGCCGCGTCTCTCAAGAAAGCGCTTCATATCTAACATGGAAAAACCTTGCTGCTGTATTTTTGCTTTATCACCGTACTCAAACATATCTACGAACACACCTTGTTCGTTAATATCGTAGTCATAATGAAAAGTCAGCAGGCTGGCCAGTGCAGCAGAACCACAACTGAAATCATACTGCTGTTTGTAGGTTGTGGAAAATTTACGATCATTGAAGCTAACAACAGGAATTTTGTAATTTCCCCCTATTGAAAATCCACTTAACTCTATAGCTTGCACTTTAAAATTAATTAATAACAACATACAAAAAGACAAACCAACAACGAATATTCTCATAATCCATCTCCTGTATTATGGAGTAATCGTCACGTTAACGATGGTAGAGTCCTGAATGATAACGTTATTTCCTGTATTTTGAATAATAGAAAAAATACCACTCGCTTCAGTAAATGCGCTGTTATCAATAATATTAAAGCCTGTCACATTATTGATCGCTGTATTATTTGATAACTCCGCATCAATATTTGAATTCACAACGGTTGTAATATTTACAACCCCACCACGACCGCGAACGTTATCTAATTCGTCTAGCTGTACTGCATAGCTTGGCGTTGGGAATTGGTTTACATCCAGCGGAAGCGCGCTAAGCCCTCCAACATAACTAACTGCTAAGGGTATGATAAATACGTAAAGTTTTTTATTAAACTTCATCACACTCTCCCTTTTATTATTATGAAGGTTGCCGGCAAATGAGCCGACAACCTATTAGGTGATGACCAAATCAACACATGTTATTGGTTTACATTCACATTACCCTGGAAAGAAACCTGCTGTTGATTCAGAGCGTTAGCTCCAGTATTTTGGATATTTTGGTTGACACCAGCCGTACCATTGAATGATTCAGTGATATTGTTAGTTCCACAACACATTCCAGACTGAGCTTCTGCGTAACCGTATGTATTATTTGTAACGGTTCCCATCAAGTCGGAGTCATTTACGCTATAAGTGGTCGTTGCTGCACCACCGCCATTAGCAGAAGACGTACCCGTTCCATCTGAAGTTGAATAACTGTTATCACTGTGATCGCTGTTATCGCTGTTATCACTGTTGTCACTGTTATCGCTGTTATCTACGCTTGCTGTACTGTTATTGTTTGCTGCAGCCGATCCCATTGCGGATGCATTTGCGGCACTGTTATCACTGTTGTTACTGTTATCTGACGTTGCTGTACTTCCACCATTTGCAGCAGCTGAACCGGCAGCAGTAGCATGCGCCATGCTGTTATCAGAACTGTTGGAGTTATCAGAGTTATTTGAATTATCTGAAGTTGCAGTACTTCCACCATTTGCAGCAGCTGAACCGGCAGCCGAAGCACTCGCTGAACTGTTATCAGAACGATTTGACGTTGCAGTACTTCCGTTGTTTGCAACCGCATCCCTTCCTGTTGCAGAACTGTTATCAGCAGTACTGTTATCCGAGTTGTTGCTGTTGTCAGAGCTGTTGCTGTTATCGGAGTTGTTGCTGTTATCAGAATTGTTATCGGTGTTATTACTATTATCGGTATCAGTAGCGGTACCGCCATTATTTGCAACCGCGTTATTACCCGCTGCCGAACTATTATCAGAGTTGTCGTCGTTATCAGCGGTGCTGTTATCTGAATTATTGCTGTTATCAGAGTTGTTGCTGTTGTCAGAGTTGTTACTGTTGTCGTCGTTATCAGCGGTGCTGTTGTCCGAGTTGTTAGTGTTGTCTGAATTGTTGCTGTTATCAGAGTTATTACTGTTGTCGTCGTTATCAGCAGTACTGTTATCTGAATTGTTACTGTTATCTGAGTTGTTGCTGTTATCAGAGTTGTTACTGTTGTCGTCGTTATCAGCGGTGCTGTTGTCCGAGTTATTGGTATTATCTGAATTGTTACTGTTATCAGAGTTGTTACTGTTGTCGTCGTTATCAGCGGTGCTATTGTCTGAGTTATTAGTATTATCTGAATTGTTACTGTTGTCAGAGTTGTTACTGTTGTCGTCGTTATCAGCGGTGCTGTTGTCCGAGTTATTAGTATTATCTGAATTGTTGCTGTTATCAGAATTGTTACTGTTGTCGTCGTTATCAGCGGTGCTGTTGTCGCTATTATCAGTTCCTACAGCCGTTGAATTCTCATTAGCAGTACCAGAACCGTCACCACTGGTATCAGCACTGGCTGTAGCAGTTTGAGATTGTGCAGATTCAGTAGCTGTGTTAGTTGGGTTAGCCCACGCGCTGGTGGATGTTCCCAAGATAAGTGCAATACTAGCAGCTAGCAGTTTAGTATTAGTATTCATTTTGATGCTCCATTTATATTATTATTACCCGTCGTGGTTAATTGACTGCATGATCAAATAATATCAATCACCAAAGAACGGCGGCGGCGATATCCCAACGCAATCAGAATCAACCAAAACAACTCAAAAAAACATATAAGAAAAATCAAAAAGAAACTTAATAAAAAATCATAACCTTAAAAAAAATTGATTTACCTTTAAGTAAAACATACGTTTTAAAACCTTGAATTATTGATATATTGATTTATTGATTTATTGATTTTCATATCATATAGAAAATGATAATAGTAATTATTATCATCTAAGAGTATCCCATTGATACTAAGGGATATATTATAGTCAGCACTAATTTCATAACAAAAAGGTAGTATTATTACCTGACAAATACCTATAAAATAATTGATAATGCTAATATGAAAATTTTATAATTCAGATGCTATTCAATAACAACAAAAATAGAATAGTTTAAACGGAAGACATATATGGAAACTTCAAAAAAAAACTCTATATTGCTGATATCTAATGATAATTTCATTATCGGAATGTTAAATGGATATGGGCTTGCCAACCAGTTAACGGTGAGTACAAAACCTACCGAGGAACAGATTAGCCCCGATGAAGTAGAAAATTCATATAAATTGATAATTGTTGATATAAGAGATTTGGACAAAAAATCGACAAAATCCTATCTAAAAGTATTAGAGAAAATAAACAAGGATGGCAAAATACCTATCTGTGCTATTTTCAATCATGCTGATCAGCAAGATATCCAGGAAGAGTCATGGATAGATTTTTATTTAGAAGATCCGATAATGGAAAAGCTGGATGGGTATTTACGCGAGCATTTTAGTTATAATTTCCACCCCTTCCCTGACAGAAGAAACAATGACCGCAGAAACAGAGACCGCAGGAATGGTAACAATCATGAAGACCATGCAGAAGCGTCATCGGTAACTGGATCACAAAAGCTAAGCGTTAGCCGAAAAACACATCGTGACCATTATAAAACGGGACCATTTACTGTCAACATCAGTAGTCAGGCCGTTTATTTCAAAGAAAAAAATCTCAACCTGACACGTAAAGAGTTCAAACTCTTTACCTTGCTTGCAGCAGATATTGATCATATATTTACCCCACAAGAAATAATAAACCACCTGTGGCCAGAAAATAATCGTGCTAATAAGTCTGATCTTTACCAATACATGCACCTATTGCGCAAAAAAGTAGAGGTAGACCCTTACAGTCCGCACTGGATTATTACTTTAAAAGGAATAGGCTATCGGTTAAATATAAAACCACCTGTTGAAGGCATTAATACGGAAAGACAAAGTATAAGAAGCGTTTAAAAAAAATAGCCGCGTACTTATATGATTACACGGCTAAATTTTTATATCATTGATTGTAACTGACTATAATATGGACATTGGCACTCGCAGGCTAAGCCTGACATCCTGCGCATCTTCAGTTGTACCAATACCCAGCGATAAGTTTACGTTTGTTTTTTCTGATAGTCTCAAAGAATAGCCGATCGACAACTGCCCAATGTCTAACACACTTCCCTTAAGGTTGGCACCATCGACCTTTGTTTCAAAAACATGTTTATGCGAGTAGCCCAAACTAAAAGAAGAACGTTCGTTCAAAGAAAAACCCAATCCGAAACTCATGCCTATGGCATCCCCCGGGTTTACTTTGCCGACGCTTTCATCTGTTTCAGCACTGTAGCTGTAGCTTAGATTCCCAAAAAACACGCCAGGATCTGTAGGATAGAGCGCCGTTATACTCGGCTGGATACTCAGGTAGCCCGAACCCGTTGGTAGCTCTGTTGGAAACACAGCGCCGGGCGTCGACATAACATACTCAACATCATACGGACTGCTTCCTGTCGGTAACGTCACCGTTACGTTGCCAATAAATATTGGCCAGCCGTCATTACCGTTATTTAATTGGTAGCGCGCCGAAAATTCCAAATCACCAATCCCATGACCGCTGGCATTAAAGATCTCATCATCACCCACACCTATGCTGATCGGGCGTGAGCGCTGGCTGTCTGAGCGATACACATAGGGCAATTTAAATTCAAGCTCCAAACGCTCTGTCATACCATAGCGCGTGGTTAAACTGGCGAAGGTGCTATGGCGTTTTATTTCTCGTATATCGATAAGGCCAACCGCTAAAGCGGGTAAAAATGTGAACGCATCCAGAAAGACGCGGTTATTCGAATTAAATGAATACTCGATGGCAGGTTCGAGAATCAATTTGCCTTTCTTGGTCAGCACACCGCCAACATTATCGCTTAGCCTGGCTATTTCAGGCGGGGATACCTCTTCAGGCATTTGCGGCGGCTTTTGCCCGACAGGGCCAGAGGGCAGGTTTCTTCGGGGAGGGGTCTGAGACATCGCATCGAGCCTGGATTTCAACTCATCAATCTGTTGACCCTGCTGTGTTAACATCTTTTTTTGTATTTCAAATTGCTTTTGCTGCTCCATTAGAAGTTGTTTATATTGCTCTAATAGCGCTTCATCAGAAGCCGCTTCTGCAGAAAATACATTACCTGAATACAGTACGATCAAATAGATAACAGCACGACGCGAAAATATTCCGTAGCTGCTTTTACAGGCACTATTATTAATGCGCCTGTTAATACCCCTTTCAATGCCCCTGTTAATGCCATCCAAAAGATAATTCTTTTTATTTTTATTTCCCTTCATCTTAGCTCCCACCTCTTACCAACCAGCATCACGCATCAAAATAAAAGTCAAAAAGACCATTAAGCTTAAAATATCTCACAATTTAATTAATTTAACAATCTTATACTCGACAATATTAATTTGACGTTAAAACAAACGTTTAGCTACATAAAACACATAGACAAACTTTAATAAAAATTAATTTATTGAGTGTTTTTTGAGTACTTTTTGAGTTATTTTTTGAGTGATTTTTAAGTTATTTTAATTTATATAAGTTATTAGATTTACCCATCCATTTCATCGTTCAAATGTAACCATTCAAAAAGCATGCAGGCGCACGGCTTTTAAGCACTGCGACAAGTGAGCACGACAAGTAGTACGACTTCCCTATCTATGCTTCCTCTGCGCATTCTGTTTAGCGGACTCTACTGATGAAATCTCTTGATGAAATCTCTTGATGAAAGTCTCTTGATGAAACCAGCCTGATGAAACGGGCCTGATCAAGCTGGCCTGATGGACAAGCATCTTGATTGAAATAATGATCAAAAAATGTGCGATAGCGGCCTGGTATCCCTTTAACAGCCCTACTACCTTTGTAGATTATTTACATAATCAACGTTTTATTATCCTTAAGTGCATAGTCCAAGCGTATAACCGACATGACACTTCCGGTATAATTCTGTTCGAAAAATACAGATAAAAGGCTTGGACCAGTGGAGTAACCAGACCAAAAGTCAACTTACTTCAAGCCTGTGGCGATCAAGCTAAACTACTCGGGGATGAGAAATGACAACAACGAAACAAACGATATATTACACCCTTACTGACGAAGCTCCATCACTGGCTACCTGCTCTTTATTACCCATCGTTAGAACCTTTACAGCTGCTGCTGATATCGATGTCAAAATTAGCGATATTTCACTGGCAGGCCGAATTCTTTCAGCTTTCCCCGAACGTCTGACTGAAGATCAGAAAGTAGAAGATGGCTTGTCTTTTCTGGGTGAACTGACGCAGGATCCTGACGCTAATATCATTAAGCTACCAAACATCAGTGCTTCCATTCCTCAGTTGAGAGCCTGTATCGCTGAACTGCAATCTCAGGGATATGATATTCCAAGCTACCCTGAAGTAGCTCATGGAGATGAAGAAAAAGCACTCCAGGTACGTTATGGCAAGCTTCTTGGTAGTGCGGTTAACCCTGTACTGCGTGAAGGTAACTCTGATCGCCGCGCTCCCGCTGCGGTTAAAGCGTTCGTACGTAAATTTCCGCACTCTATGGGTAAATGGAGCAAAGCCTCTCGCACTCACGCTGACTATATGCGCGGTGGAGACTTCTTCTCTAGTGAACAGTCTGTCACTGTTGATAAAGAAACCGATGTGCGCATTGAGTTTGTCGCTAAAGATGGCAAGGTAACCGTTAAGAAAGAATTGCAGCTGGAACAGGGCGAAATTATTGACGGCATGTTTATGAGCTGCAAAGCGCTGCGTGAATTCTTTGAAGAGACTCTGAACGATGCTAAAGAAAGCGGCGTTATGTGGTCGCTGCACGTTAAAGCAACGATGATGAAGGTCTCTCACCCGATCGTATTTGGTCATGCGGTGACAGTTTTCTATAAAGACTTGTTCGAAAAACATGGCGAGCTATTTAAAGAGCTTGAAGTTAACCCAAACAATGGTCTGGGCAGCGTATACGATAAAATTGCCAGCCTGCCACGTTCTCAGCGTGAAGAGATCGAAGAAGATATCCAGGCTTGCTACGCTACTCGCCCAGAAATGGCGATGGTTGATTCTGTTAAAGGTATCTCAAACCTTCACGTACCCAGCGATGTCATCGTCGATGCATCTATGCCTGCAATGATCCGTAGCTCTGGTCAGATGTGGGGACCTGATGGAAAGCAGAAAGATACTAAAGCAGTCATGCCTGAAAGTACTTACTCTCGCATCTACCAGGAAATGATTAACTTCTGCAAAACTAACGGAGCATTTGATCCAACCACAATGGGTACCGTACCTAACGTTGGTTTAATGGCTAAAAAAGCAGAAGAATACGGCTCACACGATAAAACATTTGAGATGATTGAAGATGGTACCATGCGTATCGTTGATGCTGCCGGTACTGTTCTGACTCAGCATGAAGTTGAGAAAGGTGATATCTGGCGCGCATGCCAGACTAAAGATGAGCCTGTACGTGACTGGGTTAAACTAGCCGTAACACGTGCCCGCCAGTCTGATACACCTGCCATTTTCTGGTTGGATCCTGAACGTGCTCACGACATGGAACTGGCCAAAAAAGTTGAAACTTATCTCCAGGATCATGACACCACAGGTCTGGATATCCGTATCATGTCTTATGACGAAGCGATTCGTTTATCCATGGAACGCCAGATCCGCGGAAAAGACACTATTTCCGTTACCGGTAACGTCCTGCGTGACTACCTGACTGACCTGTTCCCAATCATGGAACTGGGTACGTCCGCTAAGATGCTGTCTATCGTTCCGATGCTTAAAGGCGGTGGCATGTACGAAACAGGCGCTGGCGGTTCTGCACCTAAACACGTACAGCAGGTTGAAGAAGAAAACCACCTGCGCTGGGATTCACTGGGTGAATTCATGGCATTAGCGGTTTCTCTTGAAGATATGGGCATCAAAAAGAATAACCCACGTGCGACTGTTCTGTCTAAAACACTGGATCAAGCCACCGGAAAATTGTTAGAAAATAACAAGTCGCCGTCGCGCAAAACCGGTGAACTGGACAACCGTGGCAGCCACTTTTATCTGGGTTTGTACTGGGCTCAGGCCGTTGCAGCACAAACAGAAGATAAAGAATTGGCAAACCTGTTTGCACCGTTGGCTAAAACATTAGCTGATAACGAAGACACTATTGTCGGCGAACTCAGCGCAGTTCAGGGCCGCCCTGCTGAACTGGATGGTTACTACCACGCTAAACGTGACACGGTAAAACGCGTCATGCGCCCAAGTGCTACGCTAAATAAAGTGCTTGCGTCAGCTCATCAGTAAATTGACCTCTGGTAATTTCTAACTGAAATAACCACTAAAAGCCCGCAAGGCCACAACCTTGCGGGCTTTTTAATCTCTGCATAAAACTTTATACTGAATTTTTGGCCTGTAGCCCGGCATCAAACTATTTCCCTGTACACGATATCAATTACCGATCACGATACTTAAATAGTAAGCAATCCACTTTCTGATCTTGTATTGAGACACAACCTGTTATGAGCATCACAGCTGAACAACTATCATTACTTCATACACACTCATTGACACCCCATTTACAAAAACTACATGAACTGCTTTGGCTAAACCCGCTGCTGACAAATTTTAAATCCATACAAAATAGCCTTGTCTTAAACGGAGCCAACATCGAAGATGCTGCCAGCCGCCTGACAAGATTCGCACCCTACATCGCGGCAGCCTTCCCGGAAACAGCCATTAGTCACGGCTTGATAGAATCCCCTTTACGCGCCATCCCCAACGCTCAGCACGCCCTTTCGAGGATTGCCGGCATCTCCCTGCCAGGTAAACTCTGGATGAAATGCGACAGCCACCTGCCAGTATCAGGCTCTATCAAAGCACGTGGCGGTATTTACGAGGTGCTTAAACATGCAGAGACTCTTGGCATTGCTGCAGGTTTTTTAGATAAAAATTCAGATTATCGGATATTAAACACGCCAGAGTTACGAGATTTCTTTTTTAAGCACAGCATCATAGTTGGCTCTACCGGTAATCTTGGGCTCAGCATAGGAATTATCAGCGCCAAGCTCGGCTTTAACGTGACAGTGCATATGTCTGCAGATGCCCGCCAGTGGAAAAAGGATCTGCTACGCAGTAAAGGTGTGACGGTCGTCGAGCATGCCGATGATTACAGCAAAGCGGTTGAACAGGGCCGTGAACAGGCCAGACAAACACCACTTGCTCACTTTATCGATGATGAAAACTCTCAGGATCTCTTTTTAGGATACAGCGTTGCTGCTTTACGCCTGCAAAAACAACTGGAAGAGCAGCAGATCATTGTTGATGAAGAACACCCTTTGTTTGTCTACCTGCCGTGTGGCGTAGGAGGAGGCCCTGGCGGTGTAGCATTTGGTTTAAAACACGTTTTTGGCGACAACGTTCACTGCTTTTTTGCCGAACCTACCCATTCACCCTGCATGCTGCTGGGTATGTACTCAGGGCTTCATGACCAGGTTAGCGTGCAAGATATTGGCATTGATAATAAAACCTGCGCTGATGGCCTGGCGGTTGGTCGCCCTTCAGCATTTGTGGGTAAATTCATGGAACCGTTACTCAGCGGAATTTACACGGTCAGTGATGAAAATATGTACCGGCTGCTTAAATTGCTGAAAGATACCGAGCAACTCTCTTTGGAGCCATCTGCACTGGCAAGCTTGCCGGGCATTATCAATATACTGTCTAAAGGCAGTGCCTACTTAAAACAACACAAGCTAGAAGACAAAATGGAGCACGCCACGCATATAAGCTGGGCTACCGGCGGCAGTATGGTGCCCAAAGAGGAACAAAACAGATATTACCAGACCGCTACACAGTTAACGTAACCTGCGCTGATGGCCCATTGAGTACGATCACTCATAATTAATCACAGCCATTTTTTCTTTTTGAAATAAACAAGCAATACCGCGGGGATAGTGATAAATGCCACCCACAATGCCGGATAAGCCCATTTCCAATGCAGCTCCGGCATGTACTCAAAATTCATTCCATAGATACCCGCCAGAAAGGTCAATGGAATGAAAATTGATGCAAAGACCGTCAACACCTTCATCACTTCGTTCATTTTATTACTGATGCTGGAAATATAGATCTCCAGCAAGCCTGACAATATATCCCGATACGACTCAACAGATTCAATCACACGCAAAGAGTGGTCAGAAACATCGCGCAGATACAGATAAGTTTGTTCATGAATTAACGGAGATTCGCTACGCAGCATCGCCGCCAGCATCTCCCGTACCGGTGACATGTTCCTTCTGACATTAATCATCTCTCTTTTAAGGCGCTGAATCTGATTCAGAGTCGCGGGCGTGGGGTTATCATAAACATCACTCTCCACCAGAATAACCGTTTCATCTAATGCATCGATCAGCAAGAAACCCTGATCCACAATGCTGTCCAATACAGCATAGGTCAGATAATCGGAACCTGAACTTCTGAGCCGACCTTTGCTGTTTCTTAGTTGCTTCAACAAGGGGTTGAACAAATCATCCGTTTTCTCTTTAAACATCAGCACAACATTACGCAGCACTAAAAGACTTATCTGCTCATAGTTAACCGAAAACTCTCCCTTTTCTGGCATCAAACACTTTAAAACGATGAAGAGATAATCGTCATATTCTTCAAATTTGGCTCTTTGGTGTGTATTAAGAATATCCTCAAGTACCAGCGGATGAATATCGAACATTTTTCCGACATCCTCTACAACACCCACATCCGTCAAGCCCTCAATAATCACCCAGGTTATGCTACTGCTGTTTCTGTACTGGCGAAGTTCATCAATTGACTGAATGCTATGCTCATTGGCGTACTCGCTCGTGTAGTCGACGACAAATAGCCTGGTAACCGCTTCATGAACATTACCTACATGCACCAAAGCGCCGGGCGGCATCCCCAACTTATCAGACACAGTACTTAACGAATCAGACATTACACTCTACTCAGAATAGGTTTGCGATAAAAATAGCACGATCCATAATTCAACGGTAAATTCGCTATCAATTCAATGCCTCAATTCAAAGCATAAGTCTCTTCAAGCCAGGGAAATAACTCTCTTTCTTCGAAGCGCACATGAGCCTTTAGCAAATCAGCAAACACACTCAGCTTATCCAACTCTTGCGCGTCGATATAATCACGAATGGACTGATGATCCTGCAACATATGCTGTATAAGATGATGCTGTGAGGACACGCCCAACTCATGTAAAAAATAGCGCTCCTCCTCTTCGAAATGAGGCAACAGAGCAGCGACTAATAAAGGCTTAAACGTCAACCACTGCTGCAACTGCTTATCTGAAGGCGCATTAAATATCTCCTTTAAACGCTTACTAAAAACCAGTGCCTGATGATGCTCACGACTTAACGGCGTAAGGGTTAATGATCGTTTCATGTAGACATCCCAAGTTATTAAAATGTATTAATAATATATCATTATTATCAATATGACTGGACTCATATTCTCAACTACCTGTTTCCAACTACATATATTCACTGATGCCTGAGTCGCAGAAGCGCTTCGTTCATTGAATCTGATTTTCGACAGTGTTGACTACGAATTTTCGTAAAAAATCTAAAATACCTTGCACTACCAGAGACTTATGATAGAATTCGCGCCTCATAACGGTCAGGTGTCCGAGTGGCCGAAGGAGCACGCCTGGAAAGTGTGTATACCGCAAGGTATCGAGGGTTCGAATCCCTCCCTGACCGCCATTTACTTAGCTTAAGTATTTGACTTCACTCGATATTTTTTACCCCCCCCTCATATAGATGCATACGTTGACCCATGCTTTTGTTCTGGCTTGTATCATCCTGTATTGTCTTGATCTCTTTCCTCTCTGCATTTTCTCCTTAACTCTGACTGCATTCCCACAACAATCTTTTATTATTGCTGATCACCGTACGATTAAATCACCAAAGCTCAATTCGTAAGCTAACTCAAATTACTCTTAATTACCTACCCATGACGTTCGTCAAAACCAATACCTTCCCCATACCCTGCCATCGGTAGACTTTCTTACAATTCCGACCTCGACAGTACATTTACCTGTCCAGACCAGACTGCGGACTGCGGACTGCGGACTGCACAAGTTTGTATTATTTAATTACGAGAAAATGTTGAGTATCCCGACACGATGACTGGCATCAATTTCGCTGGTGATATTCTCAACAGAATGAAATTTGGAATGATGGCCTAATCATGCAAGTTTATGACCTCAAAGATTGGCGAGCTTCGTGAGTTTAATAATCTATGGCAGTTTGAATATGATGCTCTGTGGTCGGAGTTCGACCTGCGCCCTCAACTACCCCGAAAGACCAGTCTATTTATCGATGGCGCATCAATCCGGCCTGTGCAGTGGTTCTTTGATAACCTACTACCTGAAGAAGGCGCAAGAGAACTGCTCGCTAGTGGAGCAAAGATCGATAAGGCAGATGCTTTTGGTTTGCTTAAAACATTCGGCGCTGAATCAGCAGGCGCACTGACCCTGCTACCACCCAATGAAGAACCGGGTATCGGTTCAACATATTGGTAGGCAACAGCGATGACCACCTAATAAACCTTTCATTTTTTCTTGATGGATCCAGGCTAACACTCACTCCTCTGTTCGACCAACTCTCAACAGCCGTTTATGCTGTCGGGAACGCATGGGGAGCTGACGCTCTAGTATGGCCAGTTGGCCATGCAAAGATATACAGCCAGATCACCCTAAACGACATCCACATGCTTGCGGCTTCTCTCAAATTATCTGAAAGATATGCCAATAGTATCCTGCAACGATTTTGCAGTCGGATATGTGAGTGTGCGGACCAGTTGATTGCAATTCATCAATCTAACAACTCACCCGGGCTAGCAAAGGAAGGACAGTCAGCACTGCTTCGATCGATTCGCTATGGTGTTATTAATGATATGGCCATACAACTGACAAGTGCTACATAGAACATGGCTAGTGGAGATAAGCCATATCTGATTATCTGTTTATTGACCTATTTTCCCGGTTAGCCCGCTTTACGGCTGCAGCGCGCGCTTGCTTGACTCTGGCTGATAAACCTGTGGTGTGCCTGGGCTTAGTGAACGATAGCGCAGTCTGGCGTTTTTTGTTGGGTTTGGCAGAATTAACCGGTCCTGAAAATTAATTTCCAAATAATATAGTGAGCGAACACTGCATCTAATTCATAATATTTTTTAATTATTCAGGCTATTAAATATCCGGCAACATTTTTTATGTAGATTCATTTAAAAAACACCTCTGATGATTTATTTTTTGCGTCGAGCTAATATAAAAAGAGCGCTCATATGAGCGCTCTAAATAAAAAAATCAGGAATCAGAAAGTCTTTTCGCTTTCTTATCTCGTCGTTTTTCTTTCAATGTTTTAGACGGTTGCTTTTTCTCTCTATTATCTTTAGCCATGACAAAATCTCCAAAAAATTTCTGCTTAAGCCAAGAGCCGCCGCCATTACTTTCACAGAGTTTCTTAACGGATACATTCGCGGCAAGATAAATACTTCAAGGCCAAGTTCCTCCATAAAAAATTCTTAAAGTCTATTTATTAACAATCTTAAGGAGCTTGCAATCAATGCTACTATTTAAAATATTGACGCTAAAACACTCTCCTTTGGAGCGCCCTAACAAAGCACTGCCCAGTGGAGACAACACAGAAATGTTTTTTTCATCACCCGGCACTTTATCGGCATTCACCAGTGTCAGTTGTAGCTTTTCCTGTGTATCGACAAAACTTATGAGTACTGTATCGCCTATATTAGCCTGGTTAAGCGATTGATTTTCCAAGCTATCAAGCACATTAAACACTGAAAGCAGATGATAAGGCTTAGAATAGCTAAGCGAATCATTCGCTAATATATAGCGGTATAATTTATTAATCAGATAGCGGTAATTGGATAAAGGTATTGCGAACATTATCATCTCCCATTGTACAATTTGTGTAAAAAGTACTCGCCGAGAGGTGCTAGCCTCCCGGCCTAATGCGGGAAGGCGATATAATAATCAGGTATCAAGTATTTTTTCAACATGGTATTTACAGTCAGTCCTGCATGAATTAACTACCAGCATACCTGTTAAAATATAAAAGGCAAGCCACTACCCCTCAATTATTAGCAACTGACCTCCTCTCTCCTTTATCCGAATGTATTGCACTTACAGATCTTAAACGCCCCTCATTTAAAAACTTTACTAATCGAAAAGTTAATATAAATAAGTAAACGAATAAGCATAGCCTTATTTCTTAGTGCGCCACTAAGAAGCAAGTCGTTAGTAATAGGTAGTTATAAACAGATAGTTATAAACAGATAGTTAGCAGCAAGTAGTTAACCCGCGTTTCTACGGATTTCACTGTTTAATGCAGAACCGAGGCGATTAAAATAATGCTGAAACGCCCGGTTAATTCGCTCACGCTGTTTGCCCACTGGATACAGGCCTTGCTGTGCTTCAGTGGTTGCTTTAGTTCCTGACACTAAAAAGTTGTTCGTAATAGCAGCATCTTGAATAAACGCTTCAAATGCACGGGCACATAATTCTTCTGGCTGGCTGTAATACACTTGCTTCATGGCCTTGTCGACCCGTGCTGATACCTGAAACAACGGACTCGGTGATTTCCCATCTTCATCTAACATAATACTTCTGAAACAAGCGTACAGATCATCATTCAGCGGGTGAACTACGGGCGTTGCTTCTGATAACCACGCTGTGGAAGCAAACATTCCTGAAGGCGCATCATCAAATGCTGTAGCTCCCAGGTAGTGATCAAGCGCATGAAACCACTCGTGTGCAATACTGCCAGGGCCTGCGTTTTTAGCCAATGAAAAGCATCGCATCGACGGTTGATAGTGAGCCGAGACTCCGGGCCGCCCACCAATACCGTATTGTAGAGACAAGGTTCCGCGCAAAGAGATCAAGGGCTCAGGGCACTGCAATATGCTCATCAGATCAACAAGAGCATCATAAAATAGCCCGGCAGCCCGGACTTGCTCAGGCTGCGTTACCCAGCGTCCGATTCGAATGGAGCTGAAATCAAAGCGTTGCCTGACGTCTACGAAGCTAACGGGCAGACCCTGCCGGATATCGGGGCCATGCCGATAAAATTCCCGCGATAATGTCATTATAATTTTGAAGCCATACAGATTACTCAGTTTCAATTATTTTCTATGATGCCAAATGCCGCTGACATCCAAGACATAACCATACAAAATCAACCCAAAAAAAACAAAAAAAGGCCACTCAATGAGCAGCCCAAAACTAAAACCTGAAAGATGTCTACCAGCTGATATTAGTCAGCCTGACGACGCAAAAAAGCCGGTATATCCAGGAAGTCCATATCATCGGTTCCTGTCTTTTTCGCCGGAGCATGCATCATTTCGTTTTCTTTCTGATCCGGCACGCTGCCACCACGCTGACGCGCTTCAGAGCGATTACGTAATACCGTTGGCAGTTCAAGTTGATTAAAGTCTGCTGCGGATGAAACAACACGCGTGGTAGTGCCGCCGTTTACGACTCTCAACTCTTCAGTCTGAGCCTGGCCCAACCCCGTAGCCACAACCGTCACACGTAACTCATCAGTCAAGTCCGGATCAATAACCGTACCCACAACAATAGTTGCGTTATCTGATGCATATTCTTCAACAATATTACCCACTTCAGAGAACTCACCCAGACTTAAATCCAGACCCGCTGTAATATTTACCAAAATACCGCGCGCACCTTTAAGGTCAACATCTTCGAGTAGTGGACTATTGATCGCAGCTAAGGTGGCCACGGTAGCGCGGTCATCCCCTTTTGCAGCGCCTGTGCCCATCATCGCCATGCCCATTTCGGACATTACAGTACGAACATCTGCAAAGTCGACGTTGATCATACCCGGGCGCGTGATCAGGTCTGCGATCCCCTGGACAGCACCGCGTAATACATCGTTAGCGGTATTAAATGCATTAATCAGGCTGCAGTTACGACCCAATACCTGCATCAATTTTTCGTTAGGAATGATGATTAATGAATCAACATTCTCTTTTAATTGCTGAATACCTTCTTCAGCAATTTTCATGCGCTTACGGCCTTCAAACGGGAAAGGCTTGGTCACAACCGCAACCGTCAGAATACCCAGTTCTTTAGCCACTTCAGCTACGATTGGCGCCGCACCTGTACCTGTACCACCCCCCATACCTGCGGTGATGAATACCATATCAGCACCGGTAATCATTTCGGCAATCTGTTCACGGTCTTCTATCGCTGCCTGACGACCCACTTCAGGGTCTGCACCTGCACCCAAACCTTTGGTAAGCTCACCACCAATCTGAATAACGGCACGAGACAGCATATTCTGCAAAGCCTGTGAGTCAGTATTCGCACAAATAAACTCTACACCTTCTACATCGGTGTTTAGCATGTGCTGTACGGCGTTTCCGCCGCCACCGCCAACGCCAATCACCTTAATGACGGCATTTTGTGGCAGACTATCAACCAGTTCGAACATAATCCAATCTCCTTCAGGTTTGCACTTTTCGTCAGCGTAACGACAGCTGTACAGCGCTATTTTATATTTTTAAAATACACATTATCTCAACTGCTTTTAGTAAGCGACTGAGGCTAAAAATTTCCTTTAAACCAATCTTTTACCCGGCTGACAAGCCCAGGGCCTTCATAGACTGGTTTTGCAACAACCGGCGCTGTAGCACGCTTCTCACCCGCCAGCACCTCTGCTTTAGAAGGCATACGTACCGATGAGGCACTGCCCGCCTGCCCACCCTGACTGGCGTAATGCAGTAAACCAATACCGGTCGCAAAAATCGGGTTATGCAGAATGTCGTCCATTCCGCGAACACCCTGCGGCATGGCCAAACGTACCGGCATATGGAATATCTCTTCTGCCAGTTCGACCACGCCTTCCATTTTCGCGGTACCGCCGGTTAACACAATGCCGGCGGCCACTAAATCTTCAAATCCACTGCGGCGTAATTCTGCCTGCACCATGGACAATAACTCGTCATACCGTGGTTCAACCACTTCGGCCAGCGCTTGACGGGACAGGTCACGCGGTGGTCTATCACCG
>NZ_JBFIIH010000085.1:0-18500 GCF_041601355.1 Neptunomonas sp. | reverse complement strand
TGTGTTGATCCTTGCTGCTTTCTAGATGGCGTTGTAAAGCGCCGGGCCCGGAGATAAAGGTTTCAATACAGCCTTTTTGTCCACAATAGCAGACGGGACCGGGGTATTCTGTTTCACCGGGCCAGGGCAGGGGGTTGTGTCCCCATTCACCTGTGATGCCGTTGCAGCCGCAAAGTACCTGTTGGTTAACGACAAGGCCGCCGCCTACGCCCGTTCCCAGAATCACGCCAAAGACAACATTGCCAGATTGCCCGGCTCCATCAATCGCTTCAGAAAGGGCAAAGCAGTTGGCATCGTTTGCAATACGAACGGGGCGAGCGAGTAGCGTTTCTAAATCGTGCTGCAGGGGCTTACCGATCAGGCAGGTTGAGTTGGCATTTTTTACTTTTTGGGTGTCGGCTGAAATAACACCAGGAATGCCTATGCCTATACTGGCCGGCGTTCTTGCCTTGAGACCTGCCGTAAGTTCTGCCTTGAAACCTGTCTTGAGTTCAGCGTCCTGAACGAGATTGGCAATGGCTGCCAGTGTGGCGGGATAATCGCCTTGGGGCGTTGCTACACGTTTTCTGTAAATCACGGCGTTACGCTCTAACGCAATGATCTCTATTTTGGTGCCACCCAGATCTATTCCTAAACGCATAGCAAAGCCGAATCAGTAAAAAAAGTCACAGTGAGATCTTAGCACGAGCCGCAATGTTGTTTTCCGGCAGGACAAAAACGCACGAAATAAGGCAGTTTATAACTTATAAATGACCGATTGAGTACGTTTTTAACGCCGCTGGCAGACAAAAGAGCTAGCGTCACAGTACAAAGAACAATGTGACCGGAATAATGATCAGACTTGCGATATTACCCAGTAATACAATCGAAGCGACCTGGTGCGGTTCTTGTTGATAGCGTTCAGACACCATGTAATTAAGAACGGCAGGAGGGAGCGCGCCAAATAACACAAGGTAGGTAAACTGGATGGGTTCTAGCTGTAATAATGGTTGCAGCGCCAATGCGATAACTAATCCGCTGAGCGGGCATAAAATAGCGCCCCAGAGGCCGATTTTCCAATGTGATAAATCCACGCTGGTCATCCTCACACCCAATGCAAAAAGCATTAACGGGATAGAGATCTGCCCGAGCATCTCGATAAAGGTGGCCGCCGCTGTGGGTACATGCAGATCAAAAGTACTCCAGACGAGTCCGGCAATAGTTGCCACGATCATGGGCATTTTCAGCACTTTAATCGGGTTGGTTTTATGATCAAGAATGTATAAACCAACCGTAAAGTGCAGCAGGTTCTCAACCAGAAAAAGCACAACCGCGGCCGGTAACGCTTGCTCTCCAAAAGCCAGCACCGCCAGGGGTAATCCCAGATTACCGCTGTTATTGAACATCATGGGCGGTAGGAACGTTTTAGGGCTCACCTTAAGCAGCTTACACAGCGGAAACAACAGCAAGCCGGAACCTAAGACGATTATCGCTGCACCCACGGCCAGCATTTGGAATTGTGGCAGATCAAATGATTTGGCAGACAGTACAGAAAAAATTAACGCGGGGACAAACACATCGATATTGATCGTGTTGGCCGTCGACATATCGGTATGCTGCTTACGCGCATAAAAGTAGCCCACACTGACAATCGCTACAAGCGGAAATACCGTAAGAAAAATCCGTTCCAGTAATGCCAGTGTACTGCTATCCATAAAGACTACTATCCATATAGGCTACTTTCCATAAAGGCTGCTATGAAACAGCTCAGTAATTAATCGTATTTTTTGCCGGTAGGCACAATAACAACAGGCACAGTCGCATTTCTGGCAACTTGTTGAGCAGTGTGGCTATGACGGCCAAAGCTATTTTCAGCGCCCATAATAATCAACTGTACGCCGCGCTTTTTCGCTTCATTCAGAATAGAGTCAGTGTGATTACCTTCAACGACGACATATTCAACATTCAGTTTGTCAGCTGCAGGCAGGTTATTTAACTCTTCTGCACAGAATTTTTCAATGCGCGTATGCATATTCTGATGAATCTCATTGATTCCTTCATCGTGTATTTTTTTCAACAGATCTTTCGGTACATAATTTTTGATCAGAGCAGTACCCATCTCACCAATAGGCTCAACAACATGCAGAATAATAATTTTTGCATTCAATGCAGTGGCAAGTTTTACGGCATGGCGAAAAACCGGACGCGTGTGGCTACCCAAAGAGGTAGTGTAAAGAATGGTATTGATTTCAGGTAAAGCCATGATGCTATCCTCACAACGGTATTTAGTTGAATATGTTTAGTTTACCGCTCAGCTTTTTTGAGTCTGAATGCGGTTATTTTCTTCAGTTGATGCTGTTTTACTCATGATTGGCTGAGTACAGCGATCAACCAGATAAATGATCGATTTATAATCAATCCCACTATGATGGCTTAAACCAATTTCGCAGGTGCGACTGGTCGAATAGCCTGCAGTGCACTCATGTACAGCGCCTTTCAGCGTCCGCAAAGCCGATGCATTTAACTCAGGGGTTGAGAAGCCTTTGTCGCCAGCAAATCCACAGCAGGTTATCTGGTCAGGAATAACAACCTGTGTCGAGCATGCAGACATAATGCGTTTGAGCTTGTCAGCTTGTCCCATGCGCGTTGCACTACAGGTGATGTGTAGCGCTACAGGCTCGGAACTGGCAGTAAAAATCAAACGGTCTAACAGAAACTCATCAATAAAATCGACGGTATCATAAAGTTTGATCCGCGAGTCGAGTTTATCCTTTAGTAGTAAGCTACAAGGGCTGGTATCAGAATACACAGGAAGTGTGCCGTTTTCTGTGATCTCAAGCAGTACTTTTTCAATCTCCGCAGATTTAGAATCAGCTGCGTCAAACATTCCCTTGGATTGAAACGGCATACCGCAACAAAGGTTATCCATCGCTGCTGGATAGATCACTTCAAAACCCGCTTTACGTAACAGGGCTTCGGTTTTATCCGCCAGAGAAGTCTGATCTGACTCGCCTCGTGCAGGGCCCATGGTTCGGCTGGCACAGCTGGGCAGATAAACAACTTTTGGCGCAGCACTAGATCCAGTCGTTGCTAAAGCATTCGAGGCGCTAGCTGGCGCTTTTATTTTAGGTGCGCCGGTCGGCATAGAGGGCGTCCATTGCTGGATGCGTCCGCCAGACAGCTTGCGTGCCGTGCCGGTGATCGCCGTCATCGCTTGCGTGCCGATTAGCCCGTGGGTCATATCCGCTGCCGCGAAAGTGAACCTACTGGCTTTTGCCAGTGTGCCGTAGTGGTCTGCCAGCCATTGCGCCAGTTTAGTGTGTTTCTCGTTGTTCTGACTACGGATAGCGCGTGTCAGGTCACCGGTGTTAATACCCACGGGGCAGGTTGTTGAGCATAAACCACAGGCGGCGCAGGTTTCGGTGCCTTGATATTGATATTCTTTGCGCAGTTCGGCTAAGCGCTCAGGGTCTGCCTTAGGGCCTGAAGCTTCGGCTTCAAGGCGTGCAATTTCACGCCAGATAACAATGCGTTGGCGAGGTGTCAGGGTTAAGTCGCGCGACGGGCAGGTGGGTTCACAGAAACCGCACTCAATGCACTTGTCGACCAGAGGATCAGCCGCCGGTAACGGTTTGAGGTTTTCCAGATGAACATGGCTGTTTTTGTTGAGTACAACGCCGGGATTCAGAATAGCATTAGGATCCAGCAGCTCTTTGAGTTCCCACATCAGCTGATAAGCATCTTTGCCCCATTCCAGCTCGACAAACGGCGCCATATTGCGGCCGGTACCATGCTCGGCTTTGAGTGAGCCATCGTAAGTACCAACGACCATGTTAGCCACATCCTCCATCAGGCCATCGTAGCGATCAATCTCTTCCTGAGTATCAAATGCCTGAGTAAATACAAAGTGGAGATTACCTTCCAGCGCATGGCCAAAAATCAAGGCTTCGTTGTAGTGCCATTTTTTAAAGAGCTGGTGGAGATCGTGCACCGCATCGGCAAGCTGTTCAACCGGAAAAGCGACATCTTCGATGATTACCGTCGTGCCGGTCTGGCGTATCGCACCCACAGCGGGGAACAGACCTTTACGGATCGCCCAGTATTTGGCGTACTCTTCCGGGTTGGTCGTGAATTCGATCGGGCGGGTAGTCGTCAGGCCCGCCAAGGATGCTTTGATGGTTTCCACCTGAGTGGCGAGATCGGCAGGATCGGCCGCGCGTGTCTCAACCAACAGGGCAGCAGCATCCTCGGGAAGCTCACGCATAAAATCAGGCATGCCGGGTTTATCTTCCACCGAACGTAAACCGGCACGGTCCATCAGCTCCACCGCAGAGACCGGTGTTTTCTTCAGAATAGCGACGGCATCGCAGGTAGTGCGAACGCTGTTAAAGAAGATCAGGGCAGAGGCTTTATTCGGATGCTCATCAACGGTGCGGTAGGTGATCTCGGACATAAAGCCCAATGTGCCTTCAGATCCGATCATCAGATGCTGCAGCATGTCGATAGGATCGGTGTAATCCACCAGAGAGTTCAGCGCATAGCCGGTGGTATTTTTAAGGCGATATTTATGCAGGATACGCTCGTGCAGTACCTTGTTAGCGCGTGTTTGCTTGCCTAACGCATCCAGTGAATCGAGTAAGGCTTTGTGAGACAGTTTAAAGCGGTTCACAGAATGCAGGTTACCGGTATCCAGCTGCGTACCGTCAGCCAGTATCAACTTCATGCTTTTTAAGGTGCGGTAACTGTTCTGCGCCGTACCACAGCACATGCCACTGGCATTGTTAGCGGCAATACCACCGATCATAGCTGCATTAATAGAGGCAGGGTCCGGGCCGATTTTTTTATTAAAGGGTGCCAGGTAACTATTCGCCTGGCCACCAATGACGCCCGGTTGTAAGCTGATTTCTGTCGCGTCTTTATTTATTTTATAGCCTTTCCAGCCGTCGCCTAACTGAATCAATACAGAGTCAGTAATCGCCTGGCCGGAGAGGCTCGTTCCCGCTGCACGAAAGGTAACAGGAATCTGATGTTGGTTGGCTGAGGTAACAATCTTAGCAATATCTTTTTCACTTTCAGCTCGCACCACAATCTGTGGAATCAGGCGATAAAAGCTCGCATCTGTGCCATACGCCAACGTACGAAGAGGATCAGTAATTAAACGCTCTTCAGGAATAAATTGCTGAAGCGTGGTAAGAAAATCACGATGTGTCTGTTTCATATTATTCACCGGGCCACCTGCTGGAAGCTTGTTGATAGGGCGCTGATTGAGAGCAGCCTGCTCTGAAGGGTGAGCGTCACTTAAAACTGAGCGTAGATCTGAATTTAAAAACCGTGGTATCAACTGGGATACCACGGGTAACACAATGGCTTTGCTTATTTAGCGTAAGCGATGGCGGGTAGCCAAAGCACTAACTGCGGCCAGAAAACCAGAATGAATAGCGCGATTAGCTGCAGGCCGATAAAAGGAATGACACCTTTATAAATATCAGACAACTTCACATTCGGCGGGCAAACACCTTTCAGATAGAAGAGGGCAAAGCCGACCGGCGGTGTCAGGAAGGATGTCTGTAATGCCATCGCCACCAACATCACGAACCACACCAGTTCCGGGCTATCCACCACACCGTAACCGTCGATATCTAATCCCAGTGCCGTGATAACCGGCGCCAACAGCGGCAGGATAATCAAGGTGATCTCTATCCAGTCAAGGAAGAAGCCGAGTAGGAAAATCACAGCCAGTATAAAGAGGATAATACCGTAAGGGCCAAAAGGCAGACCTGTCAGGAATGACTCAATCAGCTCATCACCGCCCAGCTCACGCAATACCAGTGCAAAACAGGTCGCACCAATAAAGATAGCGAAAATATACGCTGTGGTGTTGAGCGTGCCGCCCATGACCTCTTTAAGTACAGGAAAGCTGAAACGACGGTTGTATAATGCTAGCAGTGTAGCGCCTAATGCGCCCACGCCGGAGGCTTCTGTCGGTGTGGCAAAGCCAGCAAAGATAGAACCCAGCACTACAAAAATAAGGAATAACGTCGGTAATACTGCTTTCAGTACGTTGAGAACAACCGGCCAGGTAACCGCTTTAGCATCCTTAGGCACCGGTGCAGCGTTCGGCTTGATATAGGCATAAACCAGAATGTAAACAATATACATAGCGCCGAGCATCAAGCCAGGGATAACCGCTCCCATAAACAGGTCACCAACCGATAAGCCTAACTGATCGGCCATGATAACCAGCATAATGCTGGGTGGAATCAAAATACCTAACGTACCGGCAGACGCAATCGTCCCCAGTGCTAACGGCATTGAGTAACCTTGTTTCGTCATCGATGGCAGAGACATCACTGCCAGCAGTACAACGGATGCGCCAATAATCCCGGTGGAGGCCGCCAGAATAATACCGATCGCCGTTACGGTGACTGCAAGCCCGCCGCGTACACGGCCAAACAGCTCTTGCATCGAGTGCATCAGTTCTTCAGCAACCCCGGATTTGTCCAGCATAATGCCCATGAAGATAAACATCGGCAGTGCAACCAGAATCCAGTTGTCCATGATCTTATAAAGACGGTTTACCACCAGGCCCAGCGTGGTGTAATCCAGTCCGGTCATCGTATCCAGATAAACATCGGCAAACTGGCCGATAAAAGCAAAAATAATCCCGACGCCGGCTAATACCCAGGCAACAGGTATACCGGTAAATAACAGAGCGATGAAAGATAAGAACATCGCAATGACCATGATTTCATTGGCGTCCATCATTATTCTCCACGCATAAGTAAAACGGTGTCACGGTAAAGTCGAGAAAGCATAGCAAGACCCAATAAAGCAAAGCTGACCGGAATAACCCCTTTTATAATCCAACGATAAGGCAGCCCGGAAGGGGATTGAGAGCCTTCATTGATGCGATATGCGTCATAAAAGAAATCGATACTGTGGAGGAACACAATCACAATAAACGGCATGACTAAAATAAGGATGCCAAGAATTTCAATGATATGTTTAGTGCGCGCCCGAAAGCGTGAATAAAAGAGATCTACGCGAATATGTGAGTTAGTGGTTTGCGCATAAGACAGACCGATCATCACGCCTAGCGCATAGAGGTGCCATTGCAGCTCTTCAAATATAATTAAACCGCTTGAAAACCCTTTTCGAAGCACGACCTGCAAAATAATGACAAAAACCAGCAGGACGTAGCACCAGGCAACCGACATGCCGATGCGCTGGATAAAGCGATCGATCATATCGGCCAGAGGTACTGATGGGAGAGTATCGTTCTCAGTCACAGGAAGGTACCTACATCGATTATTATTGTATAAATGAAAGGCAGACAATAAATTATTGTCTGCCTTAGCATAGCTTTTTGCTACATAACGCGGGTAAATCGCGTTAAGTTAAGCGAACGATTAACGGCTACGGGGTAGGAATGCGTTAGCTTCCCAAAGGTCGTAACCTTTACGGAATTCGCTCAAATCATCCCATACTTTCTTAAAGAACGCATCTTCAGCAGACTTCTCAGCAGCCACTTCAAGCCATTTGTCTTCAAAGGCTTTCAGCATAGTGTCATTCCAGTAACGGATCTCAACGCCGTTGGCTTTGGCTTCAGCCATAACCGGGAACTGCATCGCTTCACCTTCAGCAAATGAGTTGGTCATAGAAGCTTTACAGGTGCCGTCAACAATCGCCTGTTGGCCTTCAGACATCTTGTTCCATACGTCTTTGTTGATTAGCAATTCGAAAATCGTTGCTTGTTGATGCCAGCCAGGGAAATAGTTGTACTTCATGATCTTCTGGAAACCAAGACGCTGATCGATCGCTGGTTGCGAGAACTCAGAGGCATCGATTGCACCTTTCTCCAGCGCACCAAAGATCTCACCGCCAGGCAACTGCGAGGTAGATACACCCATTTTTTCCATCACGGAAGCACCCAGACCGAAGAAACGCATGTTCAGGCCTTTAAGGTCTTCAGGTGTATTGATCTCTTTTTTGAACCAGCCAGAAGTTTCTGGTGAAAGGATGGCGCAAGGCAGAACTTTGACGTTGTAGCCATTGGTGTCATACATTTCCTGATACAGCTTCAGGCCGTTTCCGTAATACAACCACGCCATGTATTCGCCTGCTTCAGGGCCAAAAGGCACAGCAGAGAAGAAACCGGAAGCCGGCATTTTACCCTGCCAGTAACCAGCAGTAGCATAGCCTGAGTTAACTTTACCGGAAGAAACAGCGCCCAGAATTTCCGGCGGAGCAACCAGCTTGCTTGGCTCGTAGATTTTCATCTTTAGCGTGCCATCACTAACAAGACTTAATTGCTCAGAAACCCAAACAATGGGTGTGCCTAATGCAGGTAGATGAGAGCCGAAAGCAATGGGGGTTTTCAGTAATAATTTATCAGCTGCCTGAGCAGGCATCATCGCCGTAGCAGCAACACCTGCCAGAACAGCAGCAGAGATTACAGATTTGGTAAATTTTTTCATGTCTCATCCTCAATAACGATGTTTATTTATTTTTTTTGTAGACCCGGTGCTAAATATACAACAGATTCATAGATATAACAGTGTTAGAAAAAACTCTTGTTAAATTGGTAATACCAATTTACCATGATTTAGGTTGCTACTGTATTTTTTTTAACCAGTACTTGTCAATCTTTTTGATAAATTAAATAGTGTTTGGTTTTATCGCCAATAAGCGCTAGTTTCATATTCAGTTAAGCCGGCAACGCGACAAAAAATCAATACGGGTCAGCAGGGGTAGAATAGGTACAGATAGCTATAAATAGGTATGACCAATTGCTGCATGTGCGTAAAACGGCTGTGATAGACAGAAATGGGTAGTGGGTAGTGGGTAAATCAATGTGTTGGAATCGTAGAGTATGGCGTATCAAAAGGTGAAGCAGCCTAAAATATCAGATGTCATCGTGGAACGAATGGAAGTGATGATATTGGAAGGAACCTTAAAGCCGGGGCAAAAACTGTTACCGGAAAGAGCATTGTCGGCTCAATTTGAGGTGTCCAGGCCTTCATTGCGCGAAGCTATTCAAAAACTTACGGCTAAAGGATTATTGGTTAGCCGGCAGGGGGGAGGTACATATGTTTCTGAAGATCTGGGTGGGTCCTTTATGGATCCGTTGCTCGAGCTCTTCAAAATGCATCCTGAAGCCCAATATGATTTGCTTGAGTTTCGGCATGCTCTGGAAGGCGTGACGGCTTATTACGCCGCGTTACGCAGTACCCCCGCAGATAAAGAAGCGATCAGAAGTAGCTACGATGCTCTGCAGGTACATCACCAGAATAAGGATTTTCAAAAAGAAGTGGCCGCGGATGTGGATTTTCACCTCACCATTGCCGCCTCTACCCATAATATGGTGTTATTGCACATGATGAGGGCCTTGTTCAGTTTGTTAAGGCAGCACATTGGTGATAATTTGCAGAACATATATCCGAAGCCGGGATACCGGCAAAAAATTCATGATCAACATTTTAAACTGATGGAGGCTATTTTTTCCGGTGAGCCTGACCTCGCTCAAAAAGCAGCGCATGACCATTTGGCATATGTTGAAGAGTCATTGCTGGAACAGGGGCGTGAAAATACTCGGATAGAAAGGGCGATGCGGCGCTCAAAAAATGTATAAAAAGTCGCATCATAAGACGTTAGTCTATAAATAGATTTCTGTATAAAAACTACAAAAATGATATTTGCAGGTCTTTTTTGTTAAGTTCTGAGTGTTTTGTAGACAGGTTTTTAAAAATTTTGTAGTATTACTACAAATAAAAAAGAGAGATTAGACGCTGCCCGGTAGTTAAATTACAGTACTTCGGTAGTATTACCCGGTAGTTTCAAAAGTTCTCTCAATTAAAAAGCAGGCTCGGTTAGTCCGTCTAACAGAATAAGAAGCCTGATATACAATTACCAAGGGATGAGTGCTTTAAAAGCATACGTGGAGAAGGCAACGTGCAACAAATAGATGATATTGACCCAATTGAAACAAATGAATGGCTAGAGGCGCTCGAATCAGTCGCTAAAAATGATGGCGATGATCGTGCGCGTTTCCTATTAGCGCAACTAGGACGCAAAGCGTCAGATATGGGTGTAGAGAGCCGTGGTGCTGTTACTACCCCTTACCGCAATACGATTGCTCCCAGAGATGAAGTCCGCATGCCGGGCGACTTGTTTATGGAACGCCGCATCCGTTCATTCATTCGTTGGAATGCAATGGCAATGGTTATGCGTGCCAATGACAACAAAGAAGGTCTGGGCGGACATATCTCCAGTTTCTCCTCTTCAGCCACGCTTTACGATATCGGCTTTAACTACTTTTTCCGTGGTAATGAAGGTGGACAAGAATCAGATATGGTGTTTTTCCAGGGTCATATCTCTCCTGGTATCTATGCACGCGCCTATCTTGAAGGTCGCTTAACCGAAGATCAGCTCGACAACTTCCGTCGTGAAGTCGATGGCAACGGTTTGTCGTCTTATCCACATCCATGGTTAATGCCTGACTTCTGGCAGTTCCCGACCGTGTCTATGGGTCTTGGGCCAATTCAGGCCATCTACCAGGCACACGTCATGCGTTACCTGTCGGCACGTAGTCTGATTGACCGTGCAGACCGTAAAGTATGGGCATTCCTTGGTGACGGTGAGTGTGATGAGCCGGAATCACTCGGTGCGATTGCTCTGGCTGGACGCGAAAGCCTGGAAAACCTGGTCTTCGTTATCAACTGTAACCTGCAGCGCCTTGATGGCCCTGTTCGTGGTAACGGAAAAATTGTTCAGGAGCTGGAAGGTGTCTTCCGTGGTGCCGGCTGGAACGTTATCAAATGTTTGTGGGGTCGTCACTGGGATCCACTCTTTGAAAAAGATGTTAACGGTCTGCTGCAAAAACGTATGGATGAAGTCTGCGATGGTGAGCTGCAGAACTTTAAAGCCAACGGCGGCGCATACACACGTGAGCACTTCTTTGGTAAATATCCTGAACTGTTAGAAATGGTTAAGGACATGTCTGATGACGAGATCATGAACCTCAACCGTGGTGGTCACGATCCGTACAAAGTTTATGCTGCATACCATTCAGCAATGAGCAACACCGGCCGTCCAACGGTTATCCTGGCGCAAACCGTCAAAGGTTACGGCACGGGTAAATCCGGCGAAGCGAAAAACGACACTCACTCGTTGAAGAAAGTAGCGATTGATGATCTGAAAGATTTCCGTGATCGCTTCACCATCCCATTGGATGATGAGCAACTGAAAGACGTGCCTTATTACCGTCCGTCAGCTGATTCAGCCGAAATGAAGTACATGTTTGAGCGCCGCGAAAAACTCGGCGGTTTCTATCCGGTACGTCGCAGCCAGGTGCAAACACTGGAAACGCCGGCGCTGGAAGCTTTCTCTAACAACCTCAAAGGCAGTGGTGAGCGTGAGCTATCAACGCAGATGTCGTTGAACCGCGTACTCAATACACTGGTTAAAGACAAAAACATCGGCGACCGTGTTGTGCCGATCATTCCGGATGAAGCACGTACCTTTGGTATGGAAGGGATGTTCCGTCAGTTAGGTATCTACACTTCTGTCGGCCAGCGCTATGTACCGCATGATAGCGACCAGATCATGTTCTACAAAGAGTCCAAAACCGGCCAGATTCTGGAAGAAGGTATCAACGAAGCCGGTGCTATGTCTGCCTGGATTGCCTGTGCAACTTCCTACGCAAACAACAACTGCCCGGTGATTCCGTTCTATATTTTCTACTCAATGTTCGGCTTCCAGCGCGTCATGGATCTGATCTGGGCTGCCGGCGATATGCAGGCACGCGGATTCCTTATCGGAGCAACGGCAGGGCGTACCACACTTAACGGTGAAGGTCTGCAGCATCAGGATGGCCACAGTCACCTGATGGCACAGATGGTACCTAACTGTGTTTCTTACGATCCGACCTATGGTTACGAGCTAACCGTTATTGTTCAGGATGGTTTAGAGCGTATGTACGGAAAAGGTGAAAACCGTTTCTACTACATCACCACCATGAACGAAAACTACAGCCACCCGGAAATGCCGGTCGGTGCAGAAGCAGGCATCATCAAAGGTATGTACCTGCTTGCCGAAGGTAAAGACGCTGAACTGAAAGTCCAGTTGATGGGTTGCGGTACTATCTTGCGCGAAGTGGAAGCAGCGGCTGTTATCCTGCGTGAAGAGTTCGGTATCGAATCAGATATCTGGAGCACCACATCAATCAATGAATTGCGTCGTGATGCGATGAGCGTTGAACGTCATAACATGCTGCACCCGGAAGCACAGCCTAAAGTGGCTTACGTGACTGAGTGTCTGCAAGATCGTCAGGGTCCTGTGATTTCCGCAACCGATTACATGCGCATGTATGCTGATCAGCTGCGTGAATACATTCCGGCACGTTATAAAGTGTTGGGTACAGACGGTTTTGGTCGTTCTGATACGCGTACTAAACTGCGTGAGTTCTTCGAAGTAAACCGTTACTACGTAACTATCGCAGCACTCAAAGCCCTGCAGGAAGATGGCAAGCTAGAAGCTTCTGTCGTCGCTAAAGCCATGCAGAAATTCAATCTCAACCCAGAGAAACCAGCGCCCTGGACTGTATAAAATTTTATATACAAGTCTCAGAAACTGCCTGAGCGTCAGCTCAGGCATGCTGATTTTACAAGTTGAATTGAACGCATTGGCGAATAACGAATAGAGGACATTATCGTGAGCATAATCACAATTACAGTTCCGGATTTAAGCGGCGCAGAAGACGTAGATGTTATCGAAGTGCTGGTTAAGGCCGGTGACGTAGTCGCAGAAGGCGATAGCCTGATAGCGCTGGAAACCGATAAAGCATCGATGGAAGTACCGGCAGAACAAGCAGGCACCGTCGTAGAAGTAACGATTAAAGAAGGCGATACCTGCAACGAAGGTGACGTGATTCTGACATTGGAAACAGGCGCGGCAGCCGCACCTGCTCCAACAGCAACCGCAGCGCCGGCAGCGGCGGCACCTGCTCCAGTAGCCGCAGCACCGGCTCCGGCGGCGACTGCAGCTAGCAGTGTTGAACAGGTATTAGTGCCTGACCTCAGTGGTGCAACCGATGTAGATGTTATCGAAGTCATGGTTAAAGTCGGTGACGTCATCGAAGAGGGCGATAGCCTGATCGCGCTGGAAACTGACAAAGCATCAATGGAAGTACCGGCCCCGATGGGTGGTAAGGTCGTTGAAGTTAAAATTACAGAAGGCAGCACCTGTAACGAAGGCGACCTGCTGATTATGTTGGAAGTCGGCGGCGGTGCAGCATCTGCAGCAGCGGCCCCGGCATCACAACCAGCAGCCGCCGCTCCGGCAGCGGCAGCGGCTGCACCAGTTGCAGCGCCAGCAGCAGCCGGCGGTATTGAAAACGTACTCGTACCTGATCTGAGTGGCGCAACCGATGTTGACGTTATTGAAGTGATGGTAAAAGCGGGCGACGTGATTGAGGAAGGCGATAGCCTGATCGCACTGGAAACCGATAAAGCGTCAATGGAAGTACCAGCGCCTAAAGGCGGTACGGTTAAAGAAGTACTGATCAAAGAAGGCAGCACCTGTAACGAAGGTGATGTGTTGTTGGTATTGGAAGTAGCGGGCAGCGCGCCTGTTGCGACACCAGCGGCAGCAGCAGCGCCTGCACCTGCACCTGCAGCAGCACCGGCTAAAGCAGCGGCGCCAGCGCCAGCAGCGGCTTCACCTGCAAAGAGTGCAGTTAGCCAGGTTGAGCTTGAAAAGAAAAATCGCACAGTGAATGCCGGGCCGGCAGTACGTGCAACCGCACGTGAGTACGGTGTTGATTTGAGCGACGTTAAGGGCACAGGCCGTAATGGTCGTATCCTTAAAGAAGACGTTCAGACTTATGTGAAAAATGCACTTAAGCAGCTGAAAGAAAAACCAGCCGCAGCCGCTGGCGTCACCGGTGGATCAGGTATTCCTGCGATTCCTGCGGTTGATTTCAGTAAGTTTGGTGAGATCGAAAAAGTCGCGCTGAGCAAAATCGGTAAATTGACCGCAGCCAATATGTCGCGCTGCTGGTTGAATATCCCGCACGTCACGCAGTTTGACGATGCAGATATCACCGAGCTGGAAGCGTTCCGTAAAGAGATGAAAGAAGATGCACTCAAAGCAGGTGTTAAATTAACGCCGCTGCCTTTCATGATCAAAGCGGTTGCTAAAGCCCTGGCTGAAAATCCAAAATTCAATGCATCACTGGATGCAGACGGTGAACACATCGTCTACAAAAAATACATCAACATCGGTTTGGCAGTCGATACGCCAAATGGTTTGATGGTGCCCGTGATCAAAGATGCGGATAAAAAATCAATCTATGAGCTGTCTTTAGAAGCAAACGAACTGGCGGGTAAAGCGAAAAATCGCAAACTCAAGCCAAACGAAATGCAAGGCGCATGCTTCACGATCTCCAGCTTGGGTGGTATTGGCGGAACGGGCTTTACGCCAATCGTCAACGCACCTGAAGTCGGTATTCTGGGTGTGTCTAAAGCAGATATCAGACCACGCTGGAACGGTAAAGAGTTCGAACCACGTATGATGCTGCCATTGTGCTTATCCTACGATCACCGCGCTATTAACGGCGGCGATGCAGGTCGATTCCTAACCTACCTCAACAGCTTATTAAGCGACATTCGCCGCTTAATGCTGTAAAGCGTAACTTTTTAGCAAGTCCCTTGGCTTAGCTTTATAGGGTTCCGAAAGGAACCCTATTTTTTTGTCTGCGATTTAAAAAATACATAGCTATAATGACGTATAAAACTAATAGCGCCACGCTGCATCTTGCAACAGATTATCGAAAAAGCTAATTTAGTTCTTTTAAAAACCAGCACAATGGCATGGCTATAAGTCTTAATGACTCAACAGAGAGATTAAGGATAATATGAAAAAAATTCTCACCGTATTTGGTACGCGCCCGGAAGCCATCAAGATGGCGCCTTTAGTCAAAACACTGGCGCAGGAGTCGCAATTTGAAAGCCGTGTCTGTGTCACCGCTCAGCATCGCGAGATGCTCGATCAGGTCTTAGAGCTGTTTGAAATTACCCCCGATTACGATCTCAATATTATGCAGCCCGGCCAGGATCTGTTTGATGTGACCTCGCGCATCCTGCTGGGTATTCGCGAAGTATTACGCGAGTTTAAGCCCGATATCGTCTTAGTGCATGGCGACACCAGCACCACTTTTTCTACAGCATTGGCGGCATTTTACGAGCAGATACCCGTAGGGCATATCGAAGCAGGATTGCGCACCGGTGATATCACGTCACCGTGGCCGGAAGAAGCTAACCGTAAGCTAACGGCAACGCTCACCCAATGGCATTTTGCACCGACGCAGCTGTCGTATCAGAACTTAATCAATGAGAAAGTCTCGAAAGAGTATGTCTCCATTACCGGCAACACCGTCATTGATGCGCTGCATTGGGTCGTGGATAAGATCAACAGCGACAGCACGCTGGAATCGACCTTATCATCGCGTTTTCCTTTCCTGGATGAGAGTAAAAAACTCATTCTGGTTACCGGCCATCGCCGTGAATCCTTTGGCGGCGGGTTTGAGCGTATCTGTGAAGCGTTAGTCGATATCGCTAAGCGTTACCCGCAATCACAAATCGTTTATCCGGTGCATTTAAACCCGAATGTGCAAGAACCGGTTAACCGCTTGTTAAAAGATGTCGATAATATCTATCTGATCGACCCGCAAGACTACCTGCCCTTTGTTTACCTGATGAACCGTAGCTATCTGATCCTGACCGACTCCGGTGGTATTCAGGAAGAAGCGCCGTCGCTGGGCAAACCGGTGCTGGTGATGCGCGATAACACCGAGCGGCCAGAAGCGGTCGATGCCGGCACCGTCGAGCTGGTGGGTACAGATTATGCACGAATCGTCGCGGGTGTGGTTGAGCTGATGGAATCACAAACCAAATATGATTCCATGGCGCGCGCCATCAACCCCTACGGCGACGGCACCGCATGCCAGAAAATTGTAGCAACCCTTTCGTCTCAATAATTAATAACATGAGGGCTTTGCACGAGCCGAAAATTTGTTTACTGGTAAGGCAAAAGCGCACGGAATGAGGGAGTCTATGTTTATAAATGACCGAATGAGTACGTTTTTAACACCGCCAGAAGACAAAGGAGCAATCGAGCAAGGGTCTCAACTTTTACAGGTAAGTAATATATGAGTTTTGAAACAGTATCGGTTATCGGATTAGGTTATATCGGATTACCCACTGCCGCGATTATCGCGTCGCGTGGCATAAAAGTGATTGGTGTCGACGTCGTGCAGTCAGCGGTAGATACCATCAATGCGGGTAAAATCCACATTGTTGAACCGGATCTGGATATCGTCGTACGCAGTGTCGTCACCACCGGTAATTTACGCGCCACCATCACGCCAGAGCCGGCGGATGTCTTCATGATCGCCGTACCTACACCGTTTCTTGAAAGTGACGATGGCCGCCACCAACCTGATCTGTCTTATATCGAATCAGCGGTGAAGCGCATCGCGCCGGTGTTAGCAAAGGGTAACCTGGTGGTATTGGAATCGACTTCACCGGTCGGCACAACCGAAAAAATGGCTGCCTGGCTGGCCGAAGCACGCCCTGATTTAACCTTCCCGCAGGATAAAGGCAGTGCCGCCGATATTAAAGTCGCACATTGCCCGGAGCGAGTGCTGCCAGGTTACGTACTACAGGAGCTGGTTTCCAACGACCGTGTTATTGGTGGAATGTCAAAAGCCTGCAGCGACCGCGCCGTAGAGCTGTATCAGACCTTTGTGCGTGGTGAATGTATCGTTACCAATGCGCGTACCGCCGAAATGGCCAAACTGACCGAAAACTCCTTCCGCGATGTCAATATTGCCTTCGCTAACGAGCTTTCGGTGATTTGCGACAAGCTAAAAATCAACGTCTGGGAGCTGGTCAAGCTGGCGAACCGCCATCCGCGTGTGAACATCCTCAATCCAGGCCCGGGTGTGGGCGGCCACTGTATCGCCGTTGACCCGTGGTTTATCGTCGATAGCTGCCCGGAAGAAGCAAAAATCATCAGGCAGGCGCGTTTAACCAACGATGCTAAGCCACTCTACGTGATTAATCAGATCGCGAAAGCGGCCGATGAGTTCAAGCGCCCGGTAATTGCCTGCTTAGGTTTATCCTTTAAAGCCGATATCGATGATCTGCGTGAAAGCCCTGCGCTGCACATAGTAGAAGACTTAGTGAAGCGTAAAATTGGCGAGATCATCGCGGTAGAGCCAAATATCAACAAGCTGCCCGCATCATTGGCCGACTCGGGTATCGAATTGTCGAGTCTGGAAAGTGCGCTGGATAAAGCCAATGTGATCGTGATTCTGGTCGATCACAAAGAGTTTAAAGCAGCGGATAAAACCCAGTTCGCGACTAAGGTCGTGATCGATACGCGTGGGATTATTGGTTAAGTCGTTTTTACACATGGCTTGTAGCTGAAATATATAGAAGATTGATAGCATCTGGAAAGTAGAAATAAAAGGGGCTTCAAATTAGTTTGAAGCCCCTTTTTATGCTGTTAACTCAATGTTTCGAGAAATTAAATGCTTCTATCTAAAGAGCAGTCTGTAATGAATCACCACGGCCAACCGCGTAATACATCAGGCCGGCTTTCTTAACATCTTCAGGGTTGTACAGGTTACGGCCATCAACAATCACAGGGAAGTTCAGCTTGGCCTTTAACCAGCTGAAATCAACTGCCCTGAAAGATTTCCACTCAGTACAGATCACCAGCGCATCAGCGCCTTCAGCGGCAATTTCACGGGTGCCAACCAGGTTTAAATCATCCCGCTTGCCATAAATACGGTGGGTTTCATTCATCGCTTCCGGGTCATAAGCAACAACCTTTGCACCGGCTTTCCAGAGTGACTCCATCAGCACACGACTCGGCGCGGCACGCATATCATCGGTATTGGGCTTGAATGATAACCCCCAGATGGCAATCGTCTTACCGGCAAGGTCACCATCAAAAGCGCGTTCAAGCTTAGTAAAGAGTGTCTCTTTCTGGCGGTAGTTAACCGCTTCAACCGCTTTCAGCAGTTGCGCGTCGTAGCCGACAGAGTCAGCAGTGCGCGCCAGCGCTTGCACATCTTTAGGGAAGCAGGAGCCGCCATAACCGCAGCCAGGGTAAATAAATTGATAACCGATACGCGGGTCAGAACCAATACCTAAACGTACCTGTTCAACATCAACATTCAAATGTTCGGCCAGCTGCGACATCTCATTCATAAAGCTGATTTTTGTCGCCAGCATGGCATTAGCCGCATACTTAGTTAGCTCGGCTGCTCGCACATCCATAAAAATCAGTTTGTCGTGGTTACGATTGTACGGGCCATAACACTCGTGCATTAACTCGCGTACTTTTTCAGAATCAGTCCCCACAACAATACGCGAAGGCTTAGTAAAATCTTCAATCGCCGCGCCTTCTTTCAAAAACTCGGGGTTAGAGCACACCGCATATTCAGGTATATT
>NZ_JBFIIH010000084.1:0-18528 GCF_041601355.1 Neptunomonas sp. | reverse complement strand
GGTGATGTGTTGGGTAAATATCATCCGCATGGTGATAGTGCCTGTTATGAAGCGATGGTGCTGATGGCGCAGCCATTTAGTTATCGCTATCCACTGGTTGATGGTCAGGGGAACTGGGGGTCACAAGATGATCCTAAATCATTTGCTGCGATGCGTTATACCGAAGCAAAGCTGACTAAGTATGCCGAAGTCTTATTGCAGGAAGTGAGTCAGGGTACGGTCGATTGGCTACCCAATTTTGATGGAACCCTGCTCGAGCCGGCAGTACTGCCAGCGCGTTTACCCAATATCCTGCTGAATGGCGGCAGCGGTATTGCGGTGGGTATGGCCACTGATATTCCGCCGCATAACCTGCGGGAAGTGACCTCTGCGTGTATTCATCTGCTGGATAATCCCAAAGCGGATGTTGCTGAGTTGTGTACATTTATTCCTGCGCCGGATATGCCAACGGATGCCGAGATTATCTCTTCGCCCAGCGACCTGCTGAAGCTTTATGAGACGGGTAAGGGGTCGGTGCGGATGCGTGCAGTTTACACGCAAGAGCAGGGCGATATTATTGTCACTGCGCTGCCGTACCAGGTGTCGGGTGACAAAATTCTGGAGCAGATCGCACAACAGATGCAGCAGAAAAAGCTGCCGATGGTGGCGGATCTTCGTGATGAGTCTGACCATGAAAGTCCGACACGTCTGGTGATTATTCCGCGCTCCAACCGGATTGATGTTGAGCAGTTGATGGCGCATCTGTTTGCGTCAACAGACCTTGAGAGAACCTATCGTGTCAATATGAACATGATCGGTGTGGATGGGCGTCCGCAGGTAAAAAATCTGCGTATGATTTTGACCGAATGGCTGAGCTGGCGCACGGGTGTTGTACGTCGTCGTCTTGAGCATCGCCTGTCGAAAGTGTTGGATCGGCTGCATATCCTCGAAGGTTTGATGGTTGCTTATCTGAACATTGATGAAGTAATTGCGATCATTCGTTATGAAGATGAACCTAAACAGGAGTTGATGAGGCGCTTTAACCTGAGTGATATTCAGGCCGACGCGATTCTCGATCTGAAGCTGCGCCACTTGGCTAAGCTTGAAGAGTTTAAGATCAAGTCAGAGCAGGATGAGCTGGAAGCTGAGCGTAAAAAACTTGAGCTGATATTAGGTTCAGATCAGCGTATGCGTACATTGATTAAAAAAGAGCTCACGCAAGATATGGAGACCTATGGCGATGCGCGGCGTTCGCCTCTTGTGTCGCGCCAGGAGGCGCTGGCGTTTAGTGAAAAAGATCTGCTTTCGTCGGACCCTGTAACGGCTGTTATTTCCAAGCAGGGCTGGATACGTGCCGCAAAAGGGCATGATATAGACGGCGCTGGTTTGAGCTATAAGTCTGGCGATGGATTTAAACTGGCGTGTGCCGGCCGCATGAATCAACCGCTTATCCTGCTTGATTCAACCGGACGCAGTTATACGCTGGAAGCGCATACCTTGCCTTCTGCCAGGGGACAGGGGGAGCCGATTACCGGACGTATAACCTTACAGAAAGGGGCTGTCATAGAAGCAGCTATCTCCGGTAAAGATGATGATAAAATATTATTGGCATCGGATGCCGGATATGGATTTATTACCTCTATTGCTGATCTGTCGAGTAAAACCAAGAATGGTAAAGCGGCACTGACATTGCCGAAAAATGCGCAGGTGCTTGGCCCAGTGAAGGTTGACGATATGGCGCAGGCATTATTAGCGGCTATCACGAGTGAGGGGCGTTTATTGGTATTTCCTGTATCTGAGTTGCCAGAGCTGGCACGAGGAAAAGGTAATAAAATTATAAACATCCCGTCTGTACGGGCGGCAACACGGGAAGAGGTCGTTTGTGATGTGGCCATCTTTATGCCTGATGCCACTTTGCAGGTGCATGCGGGTCGGCAGCACCTCAAGCTGAAGCCCTCTGATCTGGAGCATTATCGGGGTGAGCGGGGTCGCCGTGGTAATAAGTTGCCGCGTGGTTATCAGCGTGTCGATAAGCTCGAAGTGATGGGTGCTAAGAGTGAAACAGCAGATCAATGATCTGCTGTTGTTTCTGTAACAGGCTTGCTGAGCAGATGAGTTGCTTGTTTGTTAAGCAAAGCCTGATAGGAAGCCGTTAACGAAAGAATTAATACTTTATCTTCATCTTCGCGGCGTACATCAGCGCTGGATAGCAGCGTTGCTTTGAGTTGACGTGCTTCGGTTAACGCTGTGTGGCTTATCAACTCATTGCTCTGAGTGGTACGTGTCAGGAATAACGCCTCTTCTTTAATTAAATTAAACTTTTCCCGGTTGCCACGAACGATAGCCATGTGGAGATTGAGGACGGGTTTAAACGATTTAATGCGTGCCTGATTGAATGCTCTGTACAGCAGGGTGAAGAGTTTTGCAGCGCATAGCGCATGTACACCATGACCATCTTCTTCATCCTGATCATCAAAGAAAAGTTGCATATCCCCACTGGCATCAATAGAAACGGCACCGCCATAGATAGCGGCTACTTTTTTGATCAGTTTTTCGTATGTTTTCAGTAAATAATTATGTTCTTCTGGTTCCACATAATCCGCATGGCCTGTTGTGGCATCGATATAAAACAGGTATGCGGCATCCTGCGGTTGCAGTGATAGTTCTAACTGGTGATCCAGGCTGTAAAGATCAAGCTGCTCTTCAGTTCGCTCATGAGCGCGCAAGGGGTTAGGTTTTGCAGAAGCGGGGGCCGCCTGAGGCGTGCTTTGTTGATGCTCTTCCAGTTCATAGGTTGCTTCACGCTGTTGTTGTCGGGGTTGCCCGTCATCATCATCGGGCTGCATAGGGGAGGGAGTAAAGTGCGGCATACGCTGAGTCGTATCGGGCCTTAGTAAATTCACCAATTCGTCATCGTTGAGCGTTTCGTCTGATGATGAATCATCATATTGATGAGTTTTTAGGGTATCTGAGTTGTTCTTGTCTAACGCTTTATCCGAGACGGTGGCACCGGGATTGTTGCTGCTATCTACCTCAAGTAACGGTGGGATCTTGTCTGGCGTGTCTTCTAGCGTTGCTGCTAAGGTTTGAGTAAATGAGTCAGAGGCCTTGTCTTGAATCGACTCCTCTTCGTCGTGTGCTTCTGTTACGGCTTGTGTTGCGTTTTCTGCTGTAAGAGCATCGCTTTGCTTTTCAGTGTCTTCGGGCTCATCTGAGCTGATTTTTAAAGGTTTTAGCGCTAACCATAATGTCACTAATGTTGCCAATAATGTGATTAAAGAGAGAATGGATACTTGCCATAACAGGCCGGACAGCATGTTTTTCTGTGCTTCATGGTTGCTGTAGAGCTTTAATGTTCCGGTAGGTGTTTGTTGATTGCCAAGGATGACTTGTTGCTCCGTTCCGTGGTTTTCCCCTGCCCTGGCAATGAGTTTGGATTGTTTGTTGTAGATGGCGACGCCATTAACTAAGCGGGCTTCTGTGAGGTTGTTCAGGTAAAAGTTCAGGCTAATGATGTCTTCAGCCAGCAGGTAAGGTTGGATGGTAATCGCGGCTTGGCGGGCAGTGTGCCGTGCAGTGATCTGTGCTTCGTTTTTGGCGATACTGTCAGTCACCAGATAAAGGTAGGATGCGCTGATAATCCAGCCTGATAGCATTACCAGTGCAGTGGCAAATATTAATCGGTAGTGCGGTTTTTTCAGGATGAATAGCATTTTGCTGGTATGTGTCCGTATTAGGGTTGTTGCCACATCAAATGTGGATTGATGATATCAGTTAGTGGTCTTTATGGTCACTCATATAAAGCAGTTCATGACCCGGCAATAATAGCATTGTATAATTATAGGTTACGTGAACGCGGAAGGGTAAGTGATGAACGTCGAACTATATATGAACATGTTAGGACAAAAGGCCAGAGATGCGTCCCGATTGGTGGCGCGTGCAGATACAGGCATCAAAAATAAAGCGTTACTGGGTATGGCTGCAGCGCTTGATGCTAATCGCGCTGAGCTTATAGATGCGAATAGAAAAGATCTGGAAAATGCTCGTCAGAATGGCTTGGATGCAGCCATGCTGGACAGGTTGGAGATGGGTAATAAAACCATCGATGGCATGATTGAAGGCTTACGCCAGGTTGTGGCATTGCCTGATCCTGTTGGCAGTATTACCGATATGAATTACCGCCCTTCCGGTATTCAGGTAGGCAAAATGCGTGTGCCACTGGGTGTTATCGGCATTATTTATGAATCACGTCCGAATGTGACGGTTGAAGCTGCCAGTTTGTGTCTTAAATCAGGCAATGCGACTATTTTACGTGGTGGCTCAGAAGCGATTCATTCTAACCAGGCCGTGGCTAGCTGTATCCGAACGGGTTTAACGGCGGCTGGCCTGCCTGCTGAGGCTGTGCAGGTTGTCGAAACTACGGATCGGGAGGCGGTAGGCAAATTAATTACCATGCCGGAATATGTCGATGTGATCGTGCCTCGTGGGGGGAAAGGTCTGATAGAGCGTATCAGTCGTGACGCCAAAGTGCCGGTAATTAAGCATCTAGACGGCATTTGTCACGTATTTATAGATCTGCAGGCAGATAGAGCTAAGGCGGTTAATATAGCGCTGAATGCTAAAACTCACCGTTACGGTACCTGCAATACGATGGAAACCCTGCTGGTTCATGAAGGCATTGCTGAAGAGGTGCTGGGTGATTTGGTTGAGCGTTTTAAGGCGGCAGGCGTTGAGCTCCGTGGGTGTGCGCAAACACGTATACTAGTACCTGCTATAAAAGAAGCGACAGAAGCGGATTGGTCTACCGAGTATTTGGCGCCGGTATTGTCGATTAAGGTTGTTGCTGATATTGACGCAGCTATTAAGCATATTAATCATTATGGATCACATCATACGGATGCCATCGTGACAGAAAATTATACTTTGTCGCGTCGGTTTCTACGTGAAGTTGATTCAAGCTCTGTCATTGTTAACGCGTCTACACGCTTTGCCGATGGCTTTGAGTATGGATTAGGTGCGGAGATAGGTATATCGACCGATAAAATCCATGCGCGTGGCCCTGTCGGGCTTGAGGGGTTAACTTCTCAGAAATACGTGGTGCTGGGTGACGGTCATACACGCAAGTAACTCAGATAACTCGTTAGATAACACTTCAGACGAGCACGCAAACAGTGCGCATGTGTTCATGGGTGGGACTTTTGATCCCATCCATTTCGGGCACCTTCGAACGGCACTGGAAATACAGCAATGGTTGTGTGTCGAGCATGTTTATCTGATGCCTGCCAATGTGCCAGTACACCGTGAAACGCCGGGGTCTTCCGCTAAAGCCCGTTTAGCCATGGTAGAGAAAGCCATTGCCGGTGAAAGCGCCTTGCGTTGTGATCCCCGGGAGATTCTGTCTGACCGGCCATCATATACAATTTATACATTGGAAATGTTACGTAAGGAACTTGGTCCGGCAAAGCCGGTCTGTATGGTAGTCGGAATGGATTCTTTTATGTCATTTGATCAATGGTTTCGCTTTGATGAGTACCTTGAATATTGTCATATCATTGTTGTGGCACGCCCCGGTTACCATTTTAAACCGAATCAGGTCTTAAAGCAGTTGTTGGCAAAGCATCAGGTTGAGCCAAAAAGTGATATCCTGACACAGTCAGCAGGCGGCATTCTGGTTCATGAGTTAACACCGCTGAGTATTTCAGCCACCTATATCCGTGAACTGATTGCTGACGGACGGTCACCCCGGTATCTGTTACCGGATGACGTCTGGAATTTTATACAACAACATAAACTTTATTTTTCAAAAAAGGATAGTTAATTGTCGATGCAAACTGAGCAACTTATTGCACTAGTACGTGAAGCGCTTGACGATGTGAAAGCGCGGGATATCGATGTGATTGATGTGCGTGGTAAATCGAGTATTACAGATTTCATGCTGATCGCCAGTGGAACATCAAAGCGGCACGTGGTGTCATTAGCTCAGGCAGTATCTGACAAAGTGAAGCAAGCGGGTATCGAACCCCTTGGCACAGAAGGTCAGAATGATGGTGATTGGGTTTTGGTTGATTTGGGTGAATTGGTCGTCCATATCATGATGCCGGATGCCAGAAGCTATTACGATTTAGAGCGTTTATGGCGATTTGATCCATTGGGCGATGAGACTGCTGAGGCAATTGTGAGTGTTCTGAAAGGATGAAGATACGTTTGCTGGCTGTGGGTGGAAAAATGCCTGATTGGGTAACGACAGGTTTCCACGAATACAGCAAGCGCCTGCCTCATGAAATGACGCTGGAATTGATTGAGTTAGCTTTGGGGCACCGTGGTAAAGGGGCCGATATGGCGCGTGCGATTCGTCAGGAAGGTGATGCAATGCTGGCGGCAATTCCCAAAGGGGATCGCATCATCGCACTGGAAGTGAAAGGTCGCTCATGGTCGACAGAGCAACTGGCTGATAAGGTCAGCGAGTGGCAGATGGATGGTCGTAATATTTCCCTGTTAGTAGGTGGCCCTGATGGCCTGGACCCTCGTTGTGTCGCGTTGGCTGATCAGAAATGGTCTTTGTCGGGTTTAACCCTTCCTCATCCTTTGGTGCGCGTTATTCTTGCCGAGCAGGTTTACCGCGCCTGGACAATTATTCAAGGTCACCCGTATCATAAGTAGCTATGTCCCGATTTGAACGTTTAAAAGACCATTCTCAGGAAGGCCGGACCTTTTCTTTTCGGGCGTTTCTTGCATTTATAATTGTGCTGCTGCTGATCGCTGTGCTGCTGGGGCGGCTCTACTATCTGCAAGTGCTTCAATATGATCGTTTTGCTGCCATGTCGGAACAGAACCGCGTACAGCTGCAACCGGTTGCACCTACGCGCGGCCTTATATATGACACAAGTGGGGTTTTGTTGGCGGATAATCGCCCCAGTTACAGTGTTACTCTGCTTAAAGAAGAGGTCGGCAAAGAGCTCGATTCAACGCTTTTAGCGTTGCAGAACATTATTGATATCAGCGATAAAGATATCGAATCATTCAAAAAACGCCTGAGTCAGCGCCGTCGTCCTTATGAAACAGTACCGGTTAGATTTCGTCTTACCGAAGAGGAAATTGCTAAACTGGCCGTCAATTACCATCGTCTGCCTGGCGTTCAGGTCGAAGCCGATTTGATACGCTATTATCCTTATGGTGAAACTCTGGTACATGCGATGGGGTATGTCGGGCGGATTAATGAAAGTGAGCTCCAGCAGACTGATCCTAAAGCGTACGCAGGCACTAACTACATTGGCAAACTAGGCATTGAGAAATTCTATGAGCCGATACTGCACGGCGCAGTTGGAATGCAAAAAGTTGAGACCAATGCACGCGGCCGGGTAATGCGTATACTGGAGCGGACGGAGCCGGTACCTGGCCAGGATCTGCAGCTATTTATTGATCTGAGGTTACAGCAGATTACTGAAAAGCTGGTGGAGGGAGAAAAAGCGTCTATTGTTGCGATTGATCCTGAGACAGGTGGCATTATAGCGTTGGTATCGACGCCCGGTTATGATCCTAACCTTTTCGTTACCGGCATCTCTACAGCGGACTATTCGGCGTTACGTGATTCACCAGACCTGCCACTTTTTAACAGAGCGTTACGTGGCCGCTACCCGCCTGCCTCAACGATTAAACCGATTATAGGCTTAGCTGCAGTGGATTCTGAGACCGTATCGGCGACACATACGGTTTGGGATCCTGGTTTTTATACCCTAACGCACGGTGGACGAAAATACCGCGATTGGAAACGTGGGGGGCATGGCAAAGTCGATATGAAGCTTGCTTTCGCGCAATCTTGCGATGTCTGGTTTTATGATGCTGGCTACCGAATGGGCATTGATCCCATGTCGGATTATTTAGGCAGCTTTGGTTTTGGTCAGGTCACCAGTCTGGATTTACCAGAGGCGCTGAACGGTATTCTGCCTTCCCGGGAGTGGAAGCGCAATAAGTATAAGTTGCCATGGTATCCGGGTGACTCATTGAATTTAAGTATTGGCCAGGGCTTTTTGCTGACAACACCATTACAGCTTGCCACCGCCGCCACAGTGCTGGCTAATCGTGGCGTATGGGTGCAGCCCAGACTCCTGAAGGGTGTACGTAACATGGATGAAAATGGCGCGTTAAAGATTGCGATGCCTGAACTTCCGAATCCGCGTTCCTACCCTGAAGATATAAAGCTTAAACACCCGGAGTACTGGGACATAATTGTTGAAAACATGGTTGAGGTAGTGCATGGCCCACGCGGAACTGCACGTAAAATAGGATTGGATGCGCCTTATCAAATTGCTGGGAAAACCGGCACGGCGCAAGTCGTTGGTATCAAGCAAGACGAACGTTATGACAGAGATAAGTTAGATAAACGTTTCCATGATCATGCACTGTTTCTGGCGTTTGCACCTGCGGATAAGCCTAAAATCGCCTTGGCTGTTATTGTTGAAAATGGTGGCGGAGGTTCGAGTACGGCAGCACCACTGGCGCGTAAAGTGATGGATGCATATTTGTTAGGTATTGATCCATCAGTTGAAGAGGCTGATATGGCAGGCATTGCGCATGAATAGTCGTGACTTTGAACGGACCATGCCAGAAGCCGGGCATCATCTGCGCCGTAAAAAAGGATGGTGGAGTTATACACATCTGGATGCCTGGATGCTGTTTTTCCTGTTTGTATTGTGCTGTTTTGGATTGTTCGTACTGTATAGCGCCTCAGGTCAAGATGTCGATTACGTTATCAGGCAGGCGATTCGTATTGGTGCCGGTTTTGCTGTGCTGATTCTACTTGCGCAGTTTAGCCCGCGTATTCTGATCCGGTGGGCGCCCTGGGTGTATGCGGCAGGCGTCGTACTTCTCTTGATGGTTATGTTTTTTGGTGTGGGGGCAAAAGGGGCGCAACGCTGGATCGCTTTGCCGGGGTTTCGATTTCAGCCTTCCGAGGTTATGAAGCTGATATTGCCGCTTATGGTGGCGTGCTATCTGGCAAAAAGGTCGCTGCCTCCGAGTTTTAAGCACTCGCTGATCAGCCTTGTTCTTATAGGCATGCCGACGGTTTTGATTATGAGGCAGCCGGATTTAGGGACCTCTCTGTTGATTGCTGCTTCCGGTGTGTTTGTCCTGCTTTTTTCTGGTATTCGTTGGCGTTATATTCTGGGTGCATTAGGTATAGCCGCGGCAGCATTGCCTGGTTTATGGATGGTGATGAAGGATTACCAGCGACAACGGGTGCTAACATTTATGGACCCTGAAAGTGATCCGCTTGGGTCCGGGTGGAATATCATTCAATCAAAAACGGCCATAGGATCAGGGGGAGTCTGGGGTAAAGGTTGGCTGGGTGGAACTCAATCGCAGTTGGATTTTTTGCCTGAATCACATACCGATTTCATTATTGCCGTCATTGCTGAAGAGTTAGGCTTTATAGGCGTCGCAGCGCTACTCTTTATTTACATTCTTATTGTTGGTCGTGGTTTATGGATGGCGACGCGGGTTTCAGATAGTTTTGGTCGCTTGGTTGCCGGTAGTATCGTGTTAACATTTTTCGTATATGTGGTCGTTAATATTGGTATGGTAAGTGGATTATTACCGGTAGTGGGAGTGCCATTGCCTATGATTAGTTATGGGGGTACGTCTATCGTTACTCTAATGGCTGGTTTTGGTATTTTGATGTCTGTCTACAGCCATAAACAGATGGTGATGAGGTGATTACGCAGATGAAATTGAGCGGAAAAAGAAAGTTCGGATTACTGGCGTTGATGTTTTCCTGTTTTGTCCAGGGTAACGAAACCAGCGGATATAGTCAGCATCCGGAGGCTGAGAAATGGCTTGAGAAAATGCAGGCAGAAGCGTTCAGTGCTGACTATTTGCGCTCCATTTTAGGCCATGCTGAAAAGAAAGATTCGATATTGGATGCAATGAACCGGCCTGCCGAAAAGCGACTGGATTGGGGTGGGTATCGAAAACTGTTCGTGCAACCTAAGCGCATAACCCGTGGTGTCGCTTTTTGGAACGAGCATGCGGAAACACTTCAGCGGGCTGAACAAGTGTACGGTGTGCCGGCAGAAATGATCGTCTCTATTATCGGTATTGAAACTCATTATGGGCGTAATGTCGGTAGTTACAGAGCGCTCGATGCGCTGGCCACGCTGGGATTTGATTATCCCCGTCGAGCTGAGTTTTTTCAGGGGCAACTGAAAGATCTGTTGATACTCGCTCGAGATGAAAACAGAGATGTCGTTGATTTGAAAAGCTCGTATGCCGGAGCAATGGGATATGGGCAGTTTATGCCTTCGAGCTTCCTGGCCTATGCGGTGGACTTTGATCGTGATGGTAAGCGGGATTTATGGAGTAATCCTGTCGATGCCATTGGCAGTGTCGCTAATTACTTTGTAGAGCATGGTTGGCAGCCACAGGGTGAAACTGTCATTCAAGTAACGTTAAAAGAGACGGTTCCTGAAGCTGATCTCAATACAGGGGAGAGGCCGAAGCGCTTAATGTCTGAGTGGGCCGCATTCGGGGTTAAAATTGATCAGAGTTATCCGCAAGAAGAAGCGGCTGTTTTATTGCGCATGAAGGATAAAGAGGTTGAAAGTTTTTGGTTAGGCTTAAACAACTATTATGTGATTACCCGATATAATCGAAGTCGCTTATATGCAATGGCAGTATATGAGCTAAGCCAGGCCATATTGGCTGAAAAAGTAGCGATTCATGCTGCGGAAAAACGACTTGGCGTGAAAGGGTAATTGAGTATGAAACTTATCATTTTATCTTTTTCAATATTTGCTTTGCTGCTGAGTGGTTGTGCCAGCAAAAAAAGCACGAGCCGTTACAGTATTGAACATGATCACGGGCCTTCTGCGCCGGTTGATGTCTCTAATGTTCCCGATGCAGTGCCAAAAGTTGAACCGCGCAGCCGCGGTGGAAACAAAAGCACTTACAGTGTTTTTGGTAAGCAGTATTCAGTACTTGATGAATCGGATGGCTATCGTGAGCGTGGCGGAGCTTCCTGGTACGGTAAGAAGTTTCATGGGCATCTGACATCAAACGGTGAAACTTACGATATGTACAAGATGACCGCTGCACATAAGTCATTGCCTATACCAACTTACGCCAAGGTGACGAATCTGGCCAATGGCCGGCAGGTGATTGTGCGGGTTAATGACCGTGGGCCATTCCATCGGGGAAGGATCATCGATCTCTCTTATGCGGCCGCTTCAAAACTGGATGTGTTACGCCACGGAACTGCTCAGGTTGAAGTGGAGGCGATCAACCCCATCACCTGGAATGCCTCTAAAATGGTAACGGCGACAGCGCCGCAAAAAAATATCACGCCTTCAGCAACGCAAGCATTACTGGTGCCTTCAGCAACGCAAGCAGTAGTGGCGCCTTCAGTGGCATCGAATACGCTGGCCGCCGGTCGTTATCTTCAGGTTGGGGCATACTCGGCTGAAGCGTCAGCACGACATGTGGCGAGTCAGTTGGGAGGCGATTTTATGCACGTAGCCCACGTGAATAATATTGAGCGAGCAAGCGGCAGACTCTACCGGGTTTTACTGGGGCCTGTAACGGATCAGTATGAAGTAGATAATATGATTGAAAAGCTCACCCAAAGGGGGTTTCTTGGTGCACATCTGGTAAACTTGCCATAATTAAATGTTAATACGCTTTTAAAAATGAATTGAGTAGAACTAAATCTGTCGATTGGCGTCTATTCTCGAAACAAACCAGCCTACCTATTCAGGGATCTACTGTGCAAAGACTGAAGACAGCCTTTTTTACTTTTCTATGCCTTTTTCTTGCGACGGGACACTTGCAAGCAGCCACTACTCTGATGCCTTCTGCCCCTCAGGTTTCAGCGACTTCCTATCTGGTGATGGATGCTGATACCGGTAAAGTGGTGCTTTCTGATAAAGCGGATGAGCGTTTTGCACCGGCAAGCCTGACGAAAATGATGACCAGTTATATTGTTGAGTATGAGCTTGATAAGGGGAATATTGGTAAGGACGATCTGGTACTGGTCAGCGAAAAAGCCTGGAGAACGCCAGGCTCGAGAATGTTTATCAAAGAAGGTACTCAGGTAAAACTGGATGACCTGTTGAAAGGTATTATCATCCAGTCGGGAAATGATGCATCTGTTGCTGTTGCTGAGCATATTGCCGGCAGTGAATCAGCATTTGCTGATCTGATGAACCAGCATTCCAAGTTACTGGGTATGGAAAATACGCATTTTGCAAATGCGACAGGTTTACCGGCAGAGGGGCACTTCTCGACAGCAAATGATTTGGCGATTCTTGCCAAAGCGATTATCCAGAAGTTTCCTGAGCACTACGGCATCTATTCTGAAAAATATTATACGTATAATCAGATACGCCAACCTAATCGTAATAAGTTGTTATGGCGTGATCACACAGTCGATGGCATAAAAACCGGACACACAGAAGAAGCTGGCTATTGTTTGGTGGCTTCGGCAAAGCGTGATGGTATGCGTCTTATTTCGGTCGTTATGGGCACGAATAGCGAAGAATCCAGAGCACAGGAAAGTCAGAAAATATTGGCATACGCTTTTCGTTACTTCCGCACACACAAACTCTATGGCGCAGACGAGCTTCTGAATACCGCTAAAGTATGGGGTGGACTTGAAGATCAGGTGCATCTTGGGTTGAACGAAGCATTAGCCGTCACCATACCTCGTGGCCAGGCTGATCAATTAGAGGCTACCATGGATGTGGATAAGGTCATTAAGGCGCCCGTCATTAAAGGGCAGGAATATGGCGCTGTGCGCGTTACGTTAAACGGAGAAGATGTGGTCAGGGTTCCTTTGGTCGCAATGGAAAATGTCTCTGAAGGTGGCATACTTAAAAAGATATGGCATGCCATTATGTTATTTTTTATGAGCTTGATTAGCTGATCAGATTCTTTTTAATTAATTTAGCATGAGCTCACATTTGAAAATGTGAGCTTTTGCGTTTTGGTGATAATGGAAACAGTCTATTTAAACGGGCACTACATCCCGGCTGAAGACGCCAGGATCTCAGTATTTGACCGTGGCTTTTTGTTTAGCGACAGCGTCTATGAGGTTATTCCTTTTTATCAGGGGGTAGGCTTTCGTTTAGATGAACATTTGCAGAGATTAGAGCATAGTCTTCGAGCCTTGCGTATCGAATTGGATTTTGATTGGGCATCTATGCTGAGTCGCTTAGTGATGTTAAATGGAAACGGTAATCTATCGGTATACTTACAGGTTACACGCGGTAGTGCAGACAAGCGTGTGCATGCTATTGACCCCAAGATGGTGCCGACTATCTTTGCGTGTTGTCAGCCCATTCGTGATATCTACCAGGAAGGTATTGAGCGGGTTGAAGGTATTAAGGTTATCGTCACTGCAGACCTGCGGTGGCATCGTTGTGATATTAAATCGACTTGTTTATTACCTAATATTCTGGTGCTACAACAAGCCAAAGAAGCGGGGGCGCAGGAAGCGCTATTACTGCGTGATGGCGCACTAACGGAAGGCGCCAGCTGTAATTTTTTCATTGTTGAGCGCGGTGTGATTTATACACCACCTATAGGTACTGAAATTCTCAGTGGCACAACGCGTGCTCTGATTCTTGAGCTGGCGGATCAGAATGGGATTCCGCGTCAGGAAACTGATATTGATTATCAGCGTTTGATAAATGCCGATGAGGTGTGGATATCCAGTTCGACCAGAGCCATTGTACCCGTGCTTCAGGTGGATGATTATGTTGTCGGCGGTGGGCTAAAAGGGCCTGTCTGGCAGCGAATGTTTGAAATTTTTACTCGTTATCAGCATCAGTTGATGACGAGGGAGTAATTATGAGTCAAGAAAAAACACTTAAAGCAGAACCTGTAACAGAAGTACAACCACCCAAAATTGAATTTCCCTGTCCTGATTACCCGATTAAAGTCGTGGGTAAAAAGTCGGATGACTTTGAGGAATTTGTTGTCGAAGTAATGAGAGTACATGTGCCAGATTTGGATGTGAGCCGAATTACGATTCGCGATAGCAGCAAAGGGACCTACAGATCTGTTCGGATGTTTATAACGGCTACCGGAGAAGATCAGCTTAAGAGCTTGCATGAAGAACTGATCGCTTCTGATCGGGTGCATATTGTTATCTGATGGCTATTGATAATACACTTATTATCCGCAATCTTGGTATTCAGCCATATCAGCCGATATGGCATAAAATGCAGGCATTTACGGATCAGCGCAACGCGGAAACAGCGGATGAAATATGGGTACTTCAGCACGAACCTGTTTTTACACAAGGGCAGGCCGGAAAAGAAGAACATCTGCTTTTAACCGGCGATATACCGGTTGTGCAAGTCGATCGGGGTGGTCAGGTTACTTACCATGGCCCCGGGCAACTGGTTATCTATCTGTTGCTGGATCTGCGCAGAAATAAGCTCGGTGTTCGTGATGTAGTGACGTTAATGGAAAAGGCTGTTATTGCTACATTGCAGCATTATGGTGTTGATGCTTATGCAAAACCTGATGCGCCGGGTGTTTACGTAGGTGATGCTAAGATAGCCTCGCTTGGCTTGAGAGTACGTCGTGGTTGTACTTTTCATGGTTTAGCGCTGAATCTTGATATGGATCTTGAACCATTCTTAAGAATTAACCCGTGTGGTTATGCCGGTATGGCGATGACGCAGTTGTGTACATTGGTTGCCGATGCCGATCCTCAGCAAGCGACAGCATTTCTTGTGAATTACTTGACTAAAGAAATAGGTTATAATTCCGTTAATCATCAAACTTCCTTGGACTCACAATAATATGGCGAACAGTTCCGATAAAGCCTCTTCAGTAGTGAAGGTGGAACAGGGTGTTAAATTACGTGGTGCTGAAAAAATGGCACGCATTCCCATCAAAGTCATCCCGACAGAAAAGGATGAAATGCCTCGTAAGCCTGCGTGGCTGCGTGTTCGAATGGGGTCAAATAAAGAAGTAAAAAGAATTAAAGATAAGCTGCGTCAGCATAACTTGGCTTCTGTTTGCGAAGAGGCCAGTTGCCCGAATATAGGTGAGTGCTTCACCAACGGAACAGCCACTTTTATGGTGATGGGTGATATCTGCACACGTCGTTGCCCTTTCTGTGATGTAGCACATGGTCGCCCTAATGCACTGGTTGAAAATGAGCCCAGAGAGTTAGCCGAAGCCATTACCGATATGGGCTTGCGTTATGTTGTCATTACATCCGTAGACCGCGATGATCTGCGCGATGGCGGTGCACAGCATATTGCCAACTGTATTTCTGAAACGCGCCAGCGTTCTGCGACCATTCAGATTGAAACGTTAGTGCCGGACTTCAGAGGGCGTATGGACGTTGCTCTGGAAATTCTCAGTGCGACACCGCCTGACGTGTTTAACCATAACCTAGAAACGGTACCGAGACTTTACCGTAAGGTGCGTCCGGGTGCTGACTATCAGTGGTCGCTGGATCTGCTCAAAGGCTTTAAAGAAAAATGTCCTGATATTCGTACTAAATCAGGTCTGATGGTCGGTGTCGGTGAAACCAACGATGAGATCATTGAGGTATTGAAGGATCTGCGTGCTCATAATGTGAACATGCTCACGATTGGTCAATATCTGCAACCAAGCCGCAGCCACTTGCCGGTCGATCGATTCGTTACTCCGGACGAATTTGATGAGTTTGCCCGGATTGCAAAAGAACTAGGCTTCAGCCATGTAGCCAGTGGCCCGCTGGTAAGATCTTCTTATCATGCTGATCTTCAGGCTAAAGGCGAAACGGTCGGTTAATCTGCGTGTATTTTTGTTTGAAATAACAGGTACTGCTGTCATGGCCGTACCTGTTTTCCTTCCTCCTCTTTTTTCTTCCCTGTTCCTTTCGTCGCTTTTCTTTTCGTCCGGCCTGATCTGTTTTTTCTTCTTAATAAAGCTGTCCGGATGAGTTTCTGTCATGTTATTTGCTGATATAATATTAGAATATTCTTATATGGAGTTGTTATGTCTGTCACTAAAACAGTACGTGTCGAAACCTTACTGGAAGATTCATTCCGGGTTGAATCAACTATTCGTGGTCATAAAGTTGTTATTGATCAGCCTGCGGCGGGAGGGGGAAGCGATGAAGGTCCAACACCTTTAGAGTATTTTCTGTTTTCGTTGGCGGGTTGTGTGGCGACGATTGGTCGCGTCGCCGCCAAGCAGAGGAAAATTGAGCTGCGTCGCTTTGCTGTTGTTGCGGAAGGTGATTATGATCCCGCAGGCCTGTTAGGCAAGCCCACAGACAACAGATCTGGTTTTCAGGTTATCAGAGTAACCGCAGAAATTGATGCTGATATGACGGCTCAGGAAAAGCAGGCTTTTCTGGATGAGGTGTGTGAGCGCTGTCCTTTGCATGACAATATAAAGCTGGCGACTAATGTCGTGCATACGCTGGCTGAATAGTGCGCTGCTATTATCTGAAGCGTTAGCTTAGCAGAACGAAGAGAGTTGAAGGCGTTTGCCTGAAAGAGTGATGGCAATATCCGAAAGCATTAGCCAGGGTGAGCCAGTGCCCATTCCTTTAATAACTTTATCAAGATGTTGGCTGGTTTTAAGCAGGTCTTCTAATGTTGATATACTCAATCGTTCGGCACAGCGTTTCAGGGTTTGTTTGCGTTTCCCCCAGATGCGTTCTTTCTGGCAGATGGTTTCGTAAGCCAGGCCTCGTTCTATACCCTGGCGAATAGCATATAAGGTGCGAATCTCGCGAGTCAGTGCCCACAATACAATGGGGGGTTCTATGCCTTCCTGGCGTAAAACGTTGAGTATTTTAATACAGCGCTCACCTTGTCCCAGTGCAATGGTATCCATTAAAGCGTAGACATCGTATCGGGAGCTATCAGAGACGGCATTGACGATCTGCTCTGCCGTTAACGTGCCGGTCGGATGTAATAGATGCAGTTTGTCTAATTCTTGTTTGGCTGCCAGTAAATTGCCTTCAACCCGGTCGCATAGCAGTTGTATGGCGCTGTCATCCAGCTGCATATTTTTACTCATAGCTCTGTGTCTGATCCACCCGGGGAGTTGGTGTATCTCAACGGGCCAGATCTCTACACAAACACCTTTCTGTTCGATAGCTTTGTGCCAGGCAGACTTTTTAGCAGCCCCCTCTAGCTTTTCGGCAATGATCAGCAGGATGTTTTCAGGGGGGGCATGCGCGATATATTCCTGGATAATATCGCCTGCCGCTTTATTGATTTTATGGCTGCCGACTCTTATTTCAATTAACTTCTGCTCAGCAAATAGCGATAAGGCATTAGCGCACTCAAGCAGGTATTCCCATTTGAAATGCCCCTCTACATGCAGTACCTCACGTTCGCTGAAGCCTTTGTCGCGAAAAGCGCTACGTAGCTGGTCGCAGCACTCTGCGTTTAATAGAGGCTCATCACCTGAGACCAGATAGACAGGCGCATGTGCTTGTTGCAAATGACCGGTGAGCTGCTCAGCAGATAGCTTCATATAAATAGTGTCATCAATAGTCAGCCTGCACTAGCGTGTTTGTGCTATGTATTGGCGAACAATACGCTCGGAAATAGATTGCCACATCTCCTCACGAATCTCTTTCTCCAGTGAGTAACTGGCTGTTGCCGCATCAGCATCGTAATCATAGATACGTTCAGTACGCGCTACCAGAGGTCCGGATATTGATTCTCCGTCGCTGTTGAGTATTTCAAAATTAACCAGCAACAGGATTTCATACTCATCTACATTGGCTTTGCTATCGAGTGTGATGGATCGGCGGTTTTCCTCAACTTGTTTAATTGTAAGCTGATAAGGGGCATTCTCCCGGATGTTAATGCCTTGTTGGGAAATGCTACGTTTGAGAGCTTGCTCAAAAGACACAGAGGTATCGCTTTTTAATATCAGCGTCACTAGTCTGGACGATTCTGGAATATCCGTGGAGCCGCGCAATTTAAAGCCGCAGCCGGACAGCAGAATAGCGGCCAGAGTGAAACAGATTAATCTGTTCAAAAAGCGGTAGTGGGTCATCTGCTTAATAGCTCCTTTGTAACCTATAACCATCAGCTTGCAATCGTCAGTTTGCAGGAATCAACCGACAACAATGTTGACCAGCTTGCCGGGAACAATAATCTTTTTACGGATCGCTTTACCGTCCATGAATTTCTGTACATTTTCCATACCCAGAGCGGTGTGCAAAATGGTGTCCTGATCGGCATCGGCAGCAACATCAATTTTTGCCCGCACTTTGCCGTTCACCTGAATAACCATTTCGATGGATGAGCGCACCAGTGCAGACTCATCAAAGCTTGGCCAGGGTGAATTTAACAGATCAGTGGTATATCCAAGTTCTGTCCACAGCTGGTGAGTAATGTGTGGAACAATTGGAGATAGCAGCTGGATCGCTGTCTGCAGTGCTTCACGCATAACCGCGCGTCCCTGATCACTGGCATCGACAAATTTAGTGATGCTGTTGAGCAGCTCCATAACGGCAGCAATAGCCGTATTGAATGTTTGACGGCGTTCAATATCGTCAGATACTTTGCGGATGGTTTC
>NZ_JBFIIH010000083.1:0-18725 GCF_041601355.1 Neptunomonas sp. | reverse complement strand
GCTTGGTCGGCAAAAGCCTGACTGATAAAAACTGAGATACGGGAGCTATTTTATGCTGAATTTCAACTTGCTTAGCCTCAAACAGCGCCGCCGTTTGAATACAGTGCTACTGGGTACGCTTGCCTGGGGTGTTGCTCTGGTCATTTTCTTTCCCATCTTCTGGATGTTACTGACCAGTTTTAAGACAGAGATCGATGCTTTTGCGACACCGCCACAGCTATTATTTACGCCAACGCTGGAAAACTACACGCTTATCAATGAGCGCAGCGACTACTTCCACTTTGCCTGGAACTCTGTTGTTATCTCTTTTGGTTCAACGATTATCGGCATGCTTATTGCTGTTCCGGCTGCGTATTCCATGGCCTTCTTTGAAACCAAGCGAACCAAAACGACTTTGTTGTGGATGCTCTCTACCAAGATGCTGCCACCGGTCGGCGTACTGGTGCCCATTTATCTGCTGTTCAAAGACTTAGGTATGCTTGATACCCGTTTAGGGCTGGTCATTATCTACACTCTGATCAATCTGCCGATCATGGTCTGGATGGCCTATACATACTTTAAGGAAATACCTAAAGAAGTGCTGGAAGCAGCGCGTATGGATGGTGCCACTCTATTTCAGGAAATCTGGCGGGTACTGCTGCCGATGAGTAAAGGTGGGCTCGCTTCTACCGTATTGCTCTCATTGATTTTATGCTGGAATGAAGCATTTTGGTCACTCAATCTTACCGCATCCAAGGCGGCACCGCTGACTGCATTGATCGCTTCTTACTCAAGCCCTGAAGGCCTGTTTTGGGCCAAGCTATCGGCCGTATCAACACTTGCCTGTGCTCCGATCCTGATCTTTGGCTGGGTTAGTCAAAAACAACTGGTACGTGGTCTCTCTTTTGGTGCAGTGAAGTAGGCATTTAACAAATTTTAAGGAATTATCATGGCTGATCTAACAATAACAAATTTACGTAAATCCTACGGTGACGTTGAAATCCTGAAAGGTATCGATCTCGCTATTAAAGACCACGAGTTCGTCGTTTTTGTGGGCCCGTCTGGTTGCGGAAAGTCGACACTGTTGCGCTCTATTGCCGGTCTGGAAGAGGTTACCTCCGGAACTATTTTTCTCGACGAGAAAGAGATTACCGAGCTGGCCCCTGCTAAGCGTGATCTGGCTATGGTTTTCCAGAGCTATGCACTCTATCCACACATGACGGTGCGTAAAAACATGGAGTTCGCGCTAGAGTTGGCAGGGGATAGCAAAGACGTCATCAACGACAAAGTGACTGAAGCGGCCCGCATTCTCGAACTTGGACCGTTGTTGGATCGCAAACCTAAAGACCTGTCGGGTGGTCAGCGTCAGCGCGTTGCGATTGGGCGTTCTATTGTACGTAATCCTAAAGTCTTTCTTTTTGATGAGCCGCTCTCCAACCTTGATGCCGCCTTGCGTATTCAGATGCGACTTGAGCTGGCGCGGCTGCATCATGATCTTAATGCCACCATGATATACGTGACTCATGATCAGGTTGAAGCAATGACTCTGGCAGATAAAGTGGTTGTTTTGAATCAGGGGCAGATTGAGCAGGTGGGGTCGCCGATGGAGCTTTACCACCATCCTGTTAATCAATTCGTGGCCGGATTTCTTGGGATGCCAAAAATGAGCTTTTTGCCAGGCAAGGTAGTGGGTAGTGATGCCGAAGGTGTCGATGTAGAGCTTACGGCTGGCCCTCGGGTGCGTGTGCCAGTAACACCGGAAGGGGTTGGTCAAGGTCAGGCAGTTACGTTAGGCGTCCGGCCGGAGCACATAATGGTGACGACAACCGATGAAAGTAACTTTCATGCCACTCTGGACATTGCAGAGCATCTGGGTAGTGACACTTTTTGTTATGTTAAAACTGATTCAAAAGAAACACTCACAGTGCGTACACCCGGTGATTTTTCTGGCGTTTATGGCGACAGAATAGGTCTGAGTCTGGATTTGCAGCATTGTCATTTGTTTGATGAGCAGGGTAAGGCAATAGCTAAGTTGAACCGTGCCCCTGAGCCCGCTTAATGATTAATAGCATTTGTTGTAAATAGGGGTAACTTTAATGAAACTAAATGAAGACAATCTGGCGCTGCTCCCCGCTAAAGTAGTGGTGCCATCTTATGATCGACATGCGGTATCCCACGGTATTCTTCATGTGGGTGTCGGTGGCTTTCATCGAGCTCATCAGGCCGCTTATACCGAAGCATTACTGAATCAGGGCAATGCATCTGAGTGGGGTATCTGTGGTGTAGGTTTGCGTCCGGATGACAGGGCAATGCAGCAGGTGCTGCAGTCTCAGGATTTTCTGTACACCTTGTATGAATTAGGTGCTGCAGAAGGTGCTGGTGTACAGGTTATTGGTGCTATTGGTGATTTCATCATGGCAGAAGATGATCCTGAAGCTCTGATTGAAAAGCTGGCTTCGCCACTTACTCGAATCGTCTCGTTAACCATCACTGAGGGTGGTTATTGCACTGATGATAGTACGGGAGAATTTAATGCAGGGCTTCCTCAGATTCAGCATGACTTAGCGCACCCGCAAGCGCCAACCACTATTTTTGGTTATCTTGCTGAAGCGTTGGTACGGCGCCAGGCTGCTGGTATTGCTCCCTTCACTGTGATGTCGTGTGATAATTTGCCGCATAACGGTGACGTGGCGCGCAAGGCGTTGCTTGGATTTGCTGCGCTGCGTGATACGGCTTTGCATGATTGGATTGCCGCTAATGTGAGTTTTCCAAATGCAATGGTTGACCGGATTACGCCGATGACCAGTGATGCGCACCGAAAGCAGTTATCAGTCGAGCAGGGCATTGAAGATAGCTGGCCTGTTGTTTGCGAGCCTTTTATGCAGTGGGTGCTGGAAGACAAGTTTTGCAATGGTCGTCCCGAGTGGGAAGCGGTTGGTGTTCAATTTACTAATGATGTGACGCCTTATGAGGAAATGAAGATCGGCTTGCTGAACGGTAGCCATCTGGCGATGACCTATTTAGGTTTTCTCCTAGGTTATCGGTTTGCACATGAAACAATGGAAGATCCGTTGTTAAAGCGTTATGTGCGCTCATTCATGGATCAGGATGTAACACCCCTGTTGCCCGATGTGCCCGGAATAGATCTGGAGCTTTACAAAACAACGTTACTTGAGCGATTTTCTAATCAAGCTATTGGTGATCAGTTGAGCCGCATCTGCTCAGACGGATCATCTAAGTTTCCTAAGTTTGTTCTGCCTACTTTGTTGGGTTCGATCGAGAGCGGTCAGCCGTTGGAGCGGGTTGCTTTGATTATCGCGTCATGGGCTCATTACCTGCGAGGTGTTGATGAGTGCGGCGAGACCTATGCAATTTCTGATCCGCGCGCAGACTTGTTACAGCAAGCGATTCAGGATCCTGACAATCTCACCAGTGAATTTCTGGGTTTGTATGATGTGTTCGGCTCAGTCATACCCGGCTCAGTCGCTTTTCGGGAGGCGTTTAGTCTGCAATTAAGTCGTTTGCAGCAATACGGAGTGCGGACTACGATAGAGCTGACATTAGACACCTGATTTACTCTGATAAACAATCAGTATCAATGAATGAAAGAGGCGGATGATGCAGTTTGCTATTTTTGACATGGACGGTCTGCTGATTGATTCTGAACCTGTGTGGCAGCGCGTCGAACGGCGCGTTTTGCAGCAGCTGTATGGTCTTGATTTAAGCGTGGCCGAGGTTGCTGCTTATTCGGGTATGAGCACAAAAGAGTTAAGCATCGCGATCGCACGTGCTTATCCGGACGCGGATGTGAATGCAGGCCAGCTCTGTACGGCTATTCTGGAGGAGATGTCGGCTGCTATCGGCTCGGCATCTTTAATGCCGGGCGCGCTTGCGTTGTTGGAGCGTATCGCGGAACTGGATCTGCCTTTGGCAATAGCGTCATCCTCACCTCTGTCTTTTATTGAGTCGGTAGTCCGCAAGCATGCGCTGCCGGTTAGATTGTTTACTTCGGGTACAGAAGTCGAGTTTTCTAAACCACACCCCGCTGTCTTTCAATTGGCGGCGCAGCGCAGCGGTGCACAACCCTGGCAATGTCGGGTGTGGGAAGATTCGATCAACGGCGTTATTGCCGCAAAAGCTGCCTGTATGAATGTTGTGGCAGTTCCTGATCCTGGGCATCCTACACCAGAAAAGTTTGCGATAGCTGACTCGCTGCATAATTCTCTTTGGGAAAGTTTACGCGCTTTTTACCAATAAACAGGGTCCGTATCCGGCCTTCTTAATTCTGCTCAGATGAAGAGCGAGTGTAGCGTCAGCTCAGACAAGCGATGGTTATTGTATCAAATAGCCGCGTGGTTGAATTAATGGTCAAAAAGAGGGCAATAAAGTATAAATAGGGATATGACCTGGTATTAAGTCGCGGCGCGCGCCGGTGAGGTATAAGTAACATGAAGCAGCGTATTCAACCTGAGTTTGAATGGGTCGATCAGCAAGCGGCTGCATCAATTCGTTATCTGGAACATGGTTACCCCAGTCCATTAGTGCGTTGGCATTATCATGACGAATATGAATTGCATCTGATAACGGCAACCACGGGTAAAGTTTTTATCGGTGATTATATCGGTAATTTCTCTCCCGGCAGTCTTTTTCTTGTGGGTCCTCAGTTACCTCATAATTGGGTGAGCCAGGTGGGCAGGGAGGAGAAAGTTGAGTTGCGTGATCGTGTTGTGAATTTTTCTCCGGAGTTTATTCGTAAAAGTGAATCAGTCTTTCAGGAGATGCATTCACTGGCATCATTCTGGAAGCGCGCCAGTTACGGTATCGAATTCCTTGATGCTGATAAAATACAACAAGCGTTACCGCTGTTTGAGCAGATTGCCTCCTCTGCTGGTCTGCGAAGGCTGACTCGTTTTTTGACACTGATTGAGTTGTTGGCTTCCATTACCGAATACCGGGTGCTGTCATCTTCGGCCTATGTTCCTATTCAGGATCCCAAAATTCTTGATCGTCTGAGTCAGGTCTTTAGCTATATTTTTGAGCATTATGATTCTGAAATTACCTTGGATGAGATAGCCGGGCATGTTGATATGAGCCCCACCTATTTTTCGAAGTTTTTTAAAAAATCGACAGGGCAGCGTTTTGTTGAGTTCGTTAATGGTATGAGGATCAATAAAGCCTGTGAACGCTTAGCACATACGGAAGAGCCGATAACGGATATTTGCTTCACGGTGGGTTTCAATAACATCGCAAACTTTAATCGTCGATTTTTTGCTTTAAAGGAAATGACGCCTTCGGAATATCGAAAAAGTTCTCTAGGCGCCTGGTATAAAGATTAATTGAAACAAATCGGGACTTTTATATCGTGGGGTCTGCGCGTGCGGCTCTTACAAAGGCGCCTATGCCTTGTTCAAATGGGTGCGCAGCAGAGAGTAATGGTTCGATATCTGATTTTCCTGCGCCTGGCAAAGCGATAGTACGCGGGAATGGGTTGGCATAACGAAATACTGGTTCTATGCGAATTTCTTTAGCCTGCATTTTTGACAGCAATTCTTACATCGTCAGCCGTTATTGGTATGTCGGCATCCTGATTTCATAGCGTTTCATTTGATATTACAAATACTTAAAATGCCGGTATCTTTATTTTTTAATTACGTAGTTTTATTACCAATAAATTTGAATATATTGTTTAGTATTTTCCGATAGTTTGCCATAATTACGTTATTGGGTAATAATCCAGTATAAAATTTTTAGACTTATGATTTCAGCTAAGAAGCAATGCGTAAAAAAGTACATGATGAGAGTGGGCAGGGTATTTGCCTCTTTTTAGAATTAGCGATGTAATACAGCCAATCGGCTTTGATGACATTTATGCTTGTTGTTGCGGGCATATATGTTGATTTACTTGATCGTTAATGGCTGATGTATTCTGCGTACCGTTTTTTAGTACCTTATATTTTAATAATAATTATTAATGAGAAATATATTATGTATGCACTTGATCAATCAGTTACTTGGAAGAAGCTCGAACAGTTGGCGGAAAAGACAAAGGATGATCGTATCGCCGATTATTTTACCGCCAATCCCGCTCGATTCGACAAAATGAGCCTGCGTCTGGGTGAGCTGTTTCTGGATTATTCCAAGAATAAAATATCCGATGAAGTCTTTGCTGCATTGTTGCAGCTTGCTGAGCATTCTTCTTTACGCCAGCGTCGCGCGCAGATGTTCTCCGGTGATATTATTAATGCCACCGAGAAAAGACCGGTGTTGCATGTTGCTTTGCGTAATCGCGGTGATGAAGCGATTGTCGTGAACGGGCAGGATGTGATGCCTGATATTCGGGCGGGTCTTAAAAAGCTGGAGGCGTTCAGCAATCGGGTGCGAGATGGTAAGTGGCTAGGTTATACCGGTAAGAGAATTCGCCATATCGTCAATATTGGTATTGGCGGATCAGACCTTGGACCTAATATGGTGTGCCGTGCGCTGCTTAACTATAAACACCCCGAGTTAAACATGCATTTCATCTCCAATGTTGATGGTCAGCATATTAAGAAAGTGCTTAAAAGTCTTGATCCTGAAACGTCATTATTTATCGTTTCAACGAAAACCTTTTCGACCCAGGAGACCTTGCTTAATGCGAACAGTGCAAAGCGTTGGTTTTTGCAGGAAACGGGTTGTGTTGAGGCTGATATCGGGCAGCATTTTGTAGCAGTCTCGACGAATAAAGCGGCGGCGATGGAATTCGGAATTCGCCAGGATAGTATATTTGAATTCTGGGCGTGGGTCGGAGGGCGTTATTCTTTGTGGTCCAGCATTGGCTTGCCTATTGCGTTGAGTATTGGTTATGACCGCTTTATCGAGTTGCTTGAAGGTGCTTACGAGATGGATCGGCACTTCCTTGAGGCGCCTCTGGAGCGCAACATGCCGGTTATCATGGCGTTGATTGGTATCTGGTATACCAATTTTTTGGGGGCGGAAACCCAGGCTGTTATTCCCTATGATCAGGCTATGCATCAATTTCCTTCTTTTTTGCAGCAGTTGGATATGGAAAGTAATGGTAAGTCAGTTGATATGGAAGGCAAGCCTGTCAGCTACGACACCGGGCCTATTGTCTGGGGACAGACGGGATCTAACGGCCAGCATGCTTTTTTTCAGTTGTTGCACCAAGGCACCCGTTTTGTTCCGATTGATTTTATTGCGTCGCTAAAAACTGATGAAGAAGCAGAAGAGCATCATTTCGCACTACTCACCAATATGCTGGCTCAGGCAAATGCGTTTATGAATGGTGATGTCAGTGAAGGGCAGCAGGGGTATGCGAGTTGTCCGGGTAATCGTCCGAGTAATGTTCTGTTGTTAGATGAATTAAGCCCGCGTAATTTAGGGGCTCTGATTGCGCTATACGAACATAAGGTGTTTGTGCAGGGGGCGATATGGAATATTAATTCGTTTGATCAGTGGGGCGTGCAATTGGGCAAGCGTCTGGCAACTGAAATCAGCCGAAATATCGAACGAAAAAGTACGGATTACGATGTGTCTACACAAGGGCTGATGGCCATTGTAAAAGAACATATGTCCAAAGGGAAAAATCCATCAGTTAAAGCATCAGATAAAACATCAGAAAAGCAGCAAAAAATGCGTGGAGTGAAGTAATGCAAAAGGTAATTTCCTTTGGTGAAGCCTTAGTCGATATGCTGTCTAGTAAGGTGTCGAAACCTGCTGGAGAAACACAAGCAGCTTCGCATGAATCCTTTACTAAATACCCGGGTGGGGCGCCTGCTAATGTTGCCGCTGCTGTCGGTAAGCTAGGCGGAAACAGTTTGTTTGTTGGTCAGGTTGGTGCTGACATGTTTGGTGATTTCATGAAAACCTCGTTGCAGGATGCGGGCGTTGATACTCAGTATCTTTTACAAAGCGGTGAAGGTAAGACGGCGCTGGCATTCGTAACATTGGATGATCATGGCGAGCGAAGTTTCGAGTTTTATCGCAACGCTTCTGCTGATTTGCTATTTCGTGATGATGATTTTCAGGACAGTTGTTTTGATGGCGGAGGATTGTTTCATTTTTGCTCTAATACGCTGACCGAGCCCGCGATTCGTGCAGCCACATTGGCGGGCATAGCTAAAGCAAAATCTGCAGGTTGTATCATTAGTTTTGATGTGAATTTACGACTCAATTTATGGCCTGAGGGTGCGGATCCATTTGAATTTATCTGGGCTTGCCTTGAGCGTGCGGATATCGTCAAATTGTGTGCTGAAGAGCTGAATTTTCTGTGTCGGGATCAAACTCAGGAACAGGTTATAGAGCGCATGTTATCGCTTGGTATTGCCTTAATATTGGTTACTGATGGCGGTAAGCCCTTGCGCTATTACACGCAAGAACGTAGCGGCACCATACAGCCGGCCAGTATCACTATGGTCGATAGTACGGCGGCGGGTGACGCCTTTATTGGCGGGTTGTTATATGCGTTGGCTGAGCGGGATCTGTCAGTCTCATCATTGGCTGATTTTGTGGCAACCGAGCGTGCGCTTCTTGAGTCCGCCTTAACCTTTGCCAGCGCGTGTGGCGCTTATGCTGTGGCGCATCAGGGTGCTTTTAGCTCGTTGCCCGCCCAAGGTGATCTGACATCCGCTTATTTTGCGTAGTTTGATGCTTTACATTACTCATTAATGGCTCCTGTTCAGCGCAACCTTGGGGTTGCGCCTGTTCGGGGGCGATGCGGCCGGGGCGGGTATGGTTTATCTGTCACAGCTTCGCTATCAGGCGTTCGTGTCGCGAAATGCTGGCAAACGTCTTCCGCCAAATCCACATCTGCCGGTCTATCCTTAATAATATTTTCACTTGCTGCCTTTAATTTTTTGAAGGTGCGGCTTCTTTTTGTGTCGGGCGCTTTTGCGTCGGTAGCGATGGCGGCAAGTTTATAGCTCAGGCCTGTCACCAGGTGATGTTCTATGCCTGTTTAACGGGAAGGTTTTTTTGCAAAGTGGGCTTTCTGTATAGGAGGTGCGGTGGGTTCGAGGCGTTGCTTATATGTATATTAAAAAAATGGGGAATAATACAGCCATTGCCGCATTACTCCCCTAAGGTTTGGCCAGAGAGCCATGAACATCAGTGTTAAAACATGAATCAGACCCTAAGCACTTTCAGCGTGTTGGTGCCTCCTAGTGCATTCAGGTAGTCACCCTTAGTAATAATAACTAAATCGCCTGTTTTAACGACTTCGCGTTCTATCAGTATATCGATAGCGCTTCTGTTGATTTTCTCAGGGTCGAGTAAGTCCGAGTGGAACGGAATAGCATATACGCCTCGGTAGAGAGCAACGCGGCGTTGTGTGTCTTCATTACGTGAGAAGGCGAAAACCGGCAGTGATGAGCGTAAACGCGACATCAGTTGTGGTGTGGCGCCGGTTTCGGTCATGCAGATGATCGCTTTGACTCCAACCAGATGGTTAGCCGCGTAAATTGCTGACAATGCGATGGTCTCATCAATATTATGAAAATCTTCATTGATGCGATGTTTGGACCTTTTTGTCGAAGGATGACGCTCAGCGCCAAGACAGATGCGATCCATAGCCTGTACGGTTTCTGTTGGGTAGTCGCCGGCTGCGGTTTCTGCTGACAGCATCACAGCATCCGTATAGTCCAGCACAGCATTAGCGACATCAGACACTTCTGCGCGGGTAGGCATGGGGCTGTTGATCATGGACTCCATCATTTGAGTCGCGGTGATGACAACCGTATTTAGCGTGCGTGCGCGCGCAATGATATGCTTTTGTACAGCGATAAGTTCTGCATCACCAATTTCTACGGCCAGATCTCCGCGGGCAACCATGACGACTTCGGACGCACGAATAATATCATCAAGGACTTCAGGGTCGGCCACCGTTTCAGCGCGTTCTATTTTGGCAATCAATCCTGCGTTAGATCCGGCGGCTTTAAGTAATGCGCGCGCCTCGTTCATATCAGCGGCGTCACGTGGAAAAGAGACCGCGACATAATCCACACCAATAGCAGCGGCGGTCTTAATATCTTCTTTGTCTTTTTCGGTCAGTGCTTTTGCTGACAAACCACCGCCGAGGCGGTTAATGCCTTTGTTGTTGGATAGCCAGCCGCCGAGCAGGACTACGGTATGTAACTTGTGCTCAAAGGTTTCAGTCACTTTTAATTCAATGCGGCCGTCATCAAGCAAGAGGATGTCATTAACCTTTGCGTCTTCGATGAGGGCTTTGTAGTCGAGTCCTACCTGTGTCTGGTCGCCGGCATCGCGATCGAGTCTGGCATCCAGGGTAAAGGGTTGGCCGACTTCTAATCGTACCTTTTGCTCGGCAAAGCGGGATATGCGGATCTTTGGTCCTTGCAGGTCTCCCAGTATGGCGACAAAGCGGCCATGTTTTTTCGATAACATACGTACCATTTCAGCACGTTTGCGATGGTCTTCTGCTTCTCCGTGGGAGAAATTAAGGCGCATCACATCAGCCCCGGCGAGAATAAGTTTTTCGATCTGCTCTTCACTGCTGGTGGCTGGACCTAGTGTGGCAACAATCTTGGTGCGTCTTAACATGCTGATGTACTCCTCAAGCCGGTGCTTGAATTAAGGCTAGGGTATTGTCTAGCATACGGTTGGAGAAACCCCATTCGTTGTCATACCAAGACATTACTTTCACTAAGCGACCGGAAACCTTGGTCATAGAACTGTCGAAGATAGAGGAGAGCGGGTTGTGGTTAAAATCCACAGAGACCAGCGGGAGGTTGTTATACCCCAATACCGGAGAGTGTTTGGCTGCGTCGGCAATCAGCTTGTTTACCTCATCTACGCTGGTATCCCGATGAGCAATAAAGCATAGATCGACTAGCGAAACGTTAATGGTTGGTACACGCACGGCCATGCCATCAAATTTCCCTGCCAGCTCAGGTAATACCAGGCCTACTGCTGCTGCTGCGCCTGTTTTGGTAGGAATCATAGACTGGGTGGCAGAACGGGCGCGGTATAAATCTGAGTGATAGACGTCTGATAGATTCTGGTCGTTGGTATAAGAGTGAATAGTGGTCATCAAGCCGCTTTCGATGCCGATATTTTGTTGTAACACTTGTGCAACGGGTGCCAGGCAGTTGGTGGTGCAGGATGCGTTGGAAATTATCTGGTGAGACTGGCGAAGCACGTTATCATTGACACCGAAGACGACGGTGGCATCAGCGTTTTTGCCGGGTGCTGAGATTATAACTTTACGTGCACCTGCTGTTATGTGTTGAGCGGCCTTTTCGCGATCAGTAAATAAACCGGTGCATTCATAGACGACATCGATATTCAATGATTTCCAGGGCAGGTCTGCAGGATTGCGCATTGCGCTGATCGTAATGTTGTCACCATTGACGGTCATGCTTTCGGAATTATGTTCAACTTCACCTGCGAAGCGACCATGAACACTGTCATATTGGAACAGGTGTGAATTAATAGCAGCGTCACCCAGGTCGTTTATAGCAACGACTTGAATTTTATCGCGATAGTTGTTTTCGTAGAGTGCGCGTAGCACATTACGGCCGATTCGACCAAAACCATTGATTGCAACACGGATTGTCATGGATACTACCTCGTAATACATATATTTATTTTTTGTTTATATTACGTAGTATAAACTAAAAAGCAATGGTTGTTTGTGAATAATGTATGTAAACTTACCGATATACAAATAATAAAACGTTAGACAGTTTTCTTCTGTCTAACCAGGTAATGATTCAGGAGTTGTTATGCACCCCATTATTGAGCAAGTCACAGCACGTATTGTAAAGCGCAGTAAATCAACCCGAGATGCTTATCTGCGTCAGATGAAGGATGCAGAGGATCGGGGAGTGCATCGGTCACGTTTATCTTGTGGGAATCTGGCGCACGGTTTTGCTGCGTGTGGCGAAAAAGACAAGCAGTCGTTAAAAATGATGAACGCAGTCAATGTTGGTATTATTTCGTCATATAACGACATGTTGTCTGCTCATCAGCCATTTGCCGCCTTCCCTGACCAGATTCGTGAAGCGGTGCATGAGTTAGGTTCAGTGGCTCAGTTTGCAGGCGGTGTGCCAGCGATGTGTGATGGTGTGACGCAGGGGCAGCCTGGTATGGAGCTGAGTCTGTTTAGTCGTGATGTGATTGCAATGGCGACAGCCGTTGGTTTATCTCACAACATGTTTGATGCGGCGCTCTATCTGGGTGTCTGTGACAAAATTGTTCCGGGTTTATTGATCGGTGCGCTTCGCTTTGGGCATTTGCCTACTTTATTCGTACCTGCGGGCCCTATGCCGAGCGGCTTGCCAAACAAAGAAAAAGCCAATATTCGTCAGCTGTATGCTGAAGGAAAAGTGGATCGTGATGCCTTGCTTCAGTGTGAATCTGATTCTTATCACAGTGCCGGTACTTGCACATTCTACGGTACGGCGAACAGTAATCAGATGGTGGTTGAAGTGATGGGGTTGCATCTGCCCGGATCATCTTTTGTTAATCCGGGTACCCATATGCGTGAGGCGCTAACGCGAGAAGCGGCGCAGCAGGTGGTGCGAATTACAGCGCAAAATGGCCGTTTTACTCCGCTTTATGAAATTGTAGATGAGCGTTCGCTGGTTAATGCGATAGTTGCTTTGCTGGCAACCGGCGGTTCAACTAATCATACGATGCATTTAATTGCGATCGCGCAAGCAGCGGGTGTGATTATTGATTGGGATGATTTTTCTGATCTTTCTGATGTGGTTCCTCTGTTGGCGCGGGTTTATCCTAACGGAGAGGCTGATATCAACCACTTCCAGGCAGCGGGTGGTGTCGGCTATCTTGTGCGTGAGTTGCTGGCGGGCGGCTTCCTGCATGAGGATGTCATGACAGTTATGGGTAAAGGCTTGTCGCGTTATACGCAGGAGCCGTTCCTGGAAAACGCTAAGGTTGTCTGGCGTGAGGGTGTGACCAAGTCGTTGGACAGTGAAGTGCTGAGTACAGTAGCGCAGCCGTTTAGCGCTAATGGTGGATTGAAACGACTCGAAGGTAATTTGGGTCGTGGTGTTATTAAAGTATCTGCTGTTACGCCTGATCATCATATTGTTGAAGCGCCTGCTGTTGTTTTTGAGGATCAGGATGCGATTGCTGAGGCATTTAATCGCGGTGAGCTTGAGCGTGATTTTGTCGCTGTTGTCCGCTATCAGGGGCCAAAAGCTAACGGGATGCCGGAGTTGCATAAGCTTACACCTTACTTGGGAACGCTCCAGGATCGCGGTTTTAAAGTGGCGCTGGTAACGGATGGGCGTATGTCGGGAGCATCGGGAAAGGTTCCTGCGGCTATTCATGTGTGGCCTGAGGCGAGTGTTGGTGGTCCGCTGTCGCAAGTGGTGGATGGCGACATTATTCGTCTGGATGCCACGACCGGTAGTTTGCAGCTGGTCGCTGATAATGACGCATGGCTGTCGCGTGGTCAGACAATGCCTGACTCCGCTAATAAGCATCATGCATCCATGGGGCGTGAGTTATTTTCGCCCATGCGTCGGCAAGTCAGTTGCGCAGAAGAGGGCGCGAGTGTGTTTGACTTTACGGAGATGAGTGTGTGAATGAATGGGGGTGCGCTGCAACTAAGGCTCTGATCGATAGTGTGGATCAGGGCTGTCACGACCTTGAGTGGCAGGGCTTTGCGGTACGTTTGATAAAGCAGCCATGGGGTGAGTTACTTATCTCGCTTCATGGGGCTCAGGTATTACACTTTCGGCCGGCTAGCGAGCATCCGGTGTTATGGCTAACGAATCGACCAAAACCATTTCCTGGTGCTATCCGCGGGGGCGTGCCTCTGTGTTGGCCCTGGTTTGGTGATCATCCGTCGGATGAATCCTTGCCTGCGCATGGTGTTGCGCGCACGGGGAAGTGGCGGTTGGTAAGCGAGCAGCTCACTGAATCCGGTGGGTGTTGGCAGATGATTCCCGAAGAGACGCTATGGCCTGATTTGACGTTGAGTTTGCGCTTTTCTGTAGGGGGTGATGGGCTGCTTATCAGTTTGACGACAGCTAATATTGGAAGTCAGGCTGTTTCAGTGACGCAGGCACTGCATAGTTATCTATCAATTTCGGCAAGAGATAGTATTAGTATTGAAGGGCTTGATGGTTGTGCTTATCTTGATAAGTTGCAGGCATTGGCTCAGTTTGACCTGGAAGGTCCTGTGGATGTGACTCAGGAGATTGACAGGATTTTTAAGCATGCGCAGAGCGTTTTGCTTGTTGATCATGGTTGGCAGCGAACCTTGCGAATCGGTAAGCGCTTTAGCGGCTCAACGGTGGTGTGGAATCCGGGACGGTCTGCCAGGGGAATGGTTGATGTAGGCTTGGATCAGGTTGACTCTTTTGTCTGTATAGAAGCTGCTAATACCGCATTTGTCGACCCCGTCGTCTTGCCAGGTGGTGAATCTATTTGCCTTGAAACTCAATTCAGCATAGAGCCTTACCTTAGGTGAGGGGGCATCGTCATTGAATATGATCAGCTTTCCTTTTTCAGGCGCTTAGCAAGATACTTTTCGTAATCAGGTATCTTGTAGGGGTGTTCCTGAGTCATTAACGGAGAGCTGATCAGAAAGTCAGCAGTGCTGCGGTTGCAGGCAACGGCAATGTTCCACACTGCCGCTACGCGCAGTAGGGCTTTTACGTCAGGGTCATGCGGCATTGGCTCAAACGGATCCCAGAAAAAAATAATGATATCAATCGTTCCTTTCGTTACGAGAGCCCCTATTTGCTGATCGCCGCCCAGTGGGCCGCTGATCAGCTTTTCGATGGGTATATTGATATCACTTTCCAGTAAGTGGCCGGTTGTTCCTGTCGCATACAGGTGGTGATGCTTGAGTATATCAAGGTGTTGTCGAGTCCATTCGAGCAGGTCTTGCTTCATATTATCATGAGCAATCAGTGCAATACGTTTGCCTTTGGGCATCGCTACCTGTTTGTAATCCATAGCTACTTACCTTTCTCCATATTCCTGTTAAGTGCTTTTCTTAATTGATTCTCTTAATTTCTAATCTTAAGTGTTCACAGGCTACTAAAATTACTTGCTTACTGGTCGGGCGCTTATGCATGCTTGCTTAGCCAGCGTTGCAATACCAGCCCAATCCTTAGCTGATACAAGATCTGCTGGTGTTAGCCAGGTTCCGCCAACGCACATGACGTTGTCCAGTGCCAGATAATTCGCCGCTGTGTTAACGCGGATGCCGCCTGTGGGGCAAAATTTCACATCACCAAACGGGCCTTGAAATGCTTTTAGTGTGTTGGTTCCGCCGGATATCTCGGCAGGAAAAAACTTGAAGCGTTTGTAGCCGCGCTGAATGCCTTCCATCATTTCAGATACGGTTTGGATGCCGGGCAAGAAAGGCGTATCGCTGTTGATAGCATATTCCAGTAGTTCGGTTGTTATGCCCGGGCTGACGATGAATGTGCTGCCGCAATCAACAGCACGTTTAAAATCGTCAGGTGTGATTACTGTGCCCGCTCCCACTTTTGCTCCGGGTACATGGCGTGCTATGGCTTCAATGGCTTTTAGTGCGGCGCTTGTGCGTAAGGTAACTTCCAGGACGGGGAGTCCGCCTTCAACAAGTGCCTGCGCCATCGGTATCGCATCTTCGACGTTATCGATGGTTAGTACGGGAATGACTGGTCCGAGTTGGCATAGTTGGTCAATCCGAAATGTCATGTCTTGAGGGAGAAGGTTGTTCATAAATAATCCTGTATCTTTATTATTGAGTGTTGCTTGAGCGGGTGGCGGAGTTGTTTATTTGTGCGCCGTCATGTTCAAGGTGCCCAATAAATGGTGAGTGGTCGTTGTAGAAAAATACTGATTGGCATCGTCTGTAGATCATTTTCTTTCAATGCTTTTTTCAGTACGTCCAGTTTGTCTTGGCCGCATATATGCAGAATACGTAAATCGCTGTTAAACAGGCGCTTGGGTGTTAGTGTCATGCGTGCGTGGGGTGCAGACGCCGGATGGGTCGCTGCGCAGTCTTTATTGCTTGCCAGTGCTGCGCGGAGGTCAGCTTTGGCGCATGGAAATAAAGAAGCGGTATGGCCATCGTTCCCCATGCCTAGTATGACAGTGTTCAATGGGTCGTCGAGTTCAGCCAGGCGTTGATTGCAGCTTGCTTCGGCTTCTTTGGCGCTGATGTTTTCTTGCCACAGGCCGATAAATCGGGACGCCGAGGCTTGGTTTTGCAGTAAGTTTTCTTTTACAAGTCGTTCATTGCTGTCCTGATGGTCAGGGCTTACCCAGCGATCATCGACGAGGGTAATGGTTACTGCACTCCAGTCGAGTGGCGCTTGGCTTAGCTGTCTGAATAGCGGAATGGGTGTTGAGCCACCAGACACGGCGATACTTGCGCGGCCAGACTGATTGAGTGAATTCTGTATACGTGTCTTAATCAGCTCGCATAAGCTGTCAGTTAGCGCTTCTCTGGATTCAAACTCGCAAAGCGTTATATGCTCAGGTATTTTCATTTCACTGATCTTCATGCCAGCAATTCCCGTCTTTCATGATGAGTAGGTCGGCCGCTTTGGGTCCCCAACTGCCAGCCGCATATGGCTGCGGTGGTTTGTTTTCCATTTTCCAGTGTTCTAATAATTGGTCGCACCATTTCCAGGCGTGCTCAATTTCGTCACGGCGTACGAATAAGTATTGATTGCCCTTTATCAGCTCGAGTAACAGGCGCTCATAAGCATCAGGGATGCGGGCTTGTGTCGTTGACTGTGAGAAGCTGAGGTTCAGAGACTCGCTTCGTAAGCGCATGCCGTTGCCGAGCCCCTGGTCTTTATTTAATACCTGTAACGAGATGCCTTCTTCTGGTTGTAAGCGAATTGTCAGCTTATTTTGCGCAAGATGGCGTTGACTCTCATTAAAGATGAAATGCGGTTGTTGCTTAAAGTGAACAGTGATTTGCGAGAGCTTTCCTGCAAGGCGTTTGCCGGTGCGAAGGTAAAAGGGAACACCTGCCCAGCGCCAGTTGTCGATTTCAACTTTTAATGCAACAAATGTTTCGGTGTTGCTTTTGGGGTTGGCGCCTTCTTCTTCCATGTAGCCCGGAACCGGGGTGTTATCAATCATGCCTTTGGTGTAGCGACCGCGAACAACATGAGTGTTGTGCATATCGCCGGTAATGGGGCGCATGGCTTTAAGTACTTTGACCTTTTCATTCCGGATGAGATCGGCAGATAAATCGTCAGGTGGGTTCATTGCGGTAAGGCATAATAGCTGTAGCAGGTGGTTTTGTACCATATCGCGCATCTGTCCGGCTTGATCAAAATAGCCCCAGCGTCCTTCAATGCCAACTTGTTCGGCTACCGTTATCTCGACATGAGAAATATGATTCTGGTTCCACTGAGTGCCGAAGAGTGGGTTTGCAAAACGCAGTGCCATCAGGTTTTGAACCGTTTCTTTGCCCAGGTAATGGTCGATGCGATAGATTTGTGACTCGCTAAAAAATTCTGAAACCTGGTCATTGATTTTGTTGGCAGATATCAGATCATGCCCAATGGGTTTCTCCATGACCATGCGGCACTGTTCATTCAGGCAGCCAGCTTCGCTTAGGTGTTGGCTGATAGGGCCGAACATGGATGCTGGTGTTGCATAGTAGAAAATACGGGTGCGATCATTATGGGTCGACAATGTCGATTTCAGGTTTTTGTAATTTTCTGCTTCGGTGAAATTGATCTTGCAATAGTCCAGCATAGATAAAAACGCTTCCAGACTTTCTTTGTCTAATTCGGTTTTCTTAACAAAACGATGCAGGCTTTTGGTGCAATCGGAAATGAACGTTTCTTTGTCAATCTCTTGTCTGGCGATTCCCAGAATCCGGCAGTTGTTGTCTATTAATCCTTCGCGCACCAACTGGTAGAGAGCGGGAATTAGCTTACGTTGCGCTAGGTCTCCCATGGCGCCAAAGATGACAATATCACTCAAGGTGTTGTAGGAAGGCATGCTGAATCCTATTTTTGTAGTTATTAGACCGATATAAGCAATATTCTATGCTGTTTTTCGGAGCAGTCAATTGTTTTATTGGTAATATTACGTAATTTATACGGTCTGTAATCAATTATTCGTATAGATTTTTGATTTATTTAGGGGGACTTGCTGGAAGCACTACTCTATCAAAGGTATAGTGTAAATGTAGTTTAATAACCACCAAATAAGTCCGTCTAATTTTAGTCCACCTATATAAGCCCGTAAAATATGCCAAACAGTATGAATGTACTTGATCAGATACGTGAGCGTCTAGACTCGTTAAATAAGTCTGAGCGTAAAGTCGCAGGTGCTATCCTGCGTGACCCTAAAGCTGCCACCCGAATGAGTATAGCTACACTGGCACAGGCGTCCTCTGTTAGTGAGCCGACAGTGAACCGTTTTTGCCGGAATTTCATTACAACGGGATATCCGGATTTTAAAATTCAGCTAGCCCAGAGTCTTGCTGTCGGAACGCCTTATGTCAGCCGCAGTGTCGAGCAGGATGATACGACAGAAGAATACACGGATAAAATATTTACCTCGACCATAGCAGCGCTTGATATCTCGCGTAAAAGGGTTGATGCAACGTTAGTCGCTAAAGCCGTTGATTATTTGATTCAGGCGAAGCAGATTTCTTTTTTTGGTTTAGGTGCGTCGGGTCCGGTTGCTATGGACGCGCAACATAAATTCTTCCGTTTTAATATTCCTGTCACTGCTTATGATGATGTGATGATGATGCGAATGGTCGCTGCAGCAGCGCATACCGG
>NZ_JBFIIH010000082.1:0-18808 GCF_041601355.1 Neptunomonas sp. | reverse complement strand
TTAGCACTGAGTTCATGTACCGCATCAACAAAAACTTTTGCATGATCAGGGTCTGCAAACTGATGTATGCCGTGTCCTAAATTGAACACATGACCGTTACCCGTACCAAAGCGCTGCAGAATATCAGACACTTCCTGACGAATTCGCTCAGGCTGCGCATACAGCACTGAAGGATCCATATTACCCTGCAAAGCCACTTTATCGCCAACACGGCGACGTGCGTTATCGATATCAGTTGTCCAGTCCAGCCCCAATGCATCGGCACCCGCGTCGGCCATCACTTCTAACCATTGGCCACCGTTTTTGGTAAACATAATCACAGGCACTTTACGCCCGTCGTGTTCACGGATTAAACCGGAAATAATTTTACGCATGTAATCCAGCGAGAATACTTTATACATATCACCACTGAGAACGCCGCCCCAGGTATCAAAAATCTGAACCGCCTGCGCACCGCTGCGAATCTGTTCATTTAAATAGCTAGTGACCGATTGCGCCAGCTTATTCAACAGCTCATGCAGTACTTCAGGAGAAGCGTACATCATTTTTTTGATATGACGGAAATCTTTAGAGGAGCCGCCTTCAACCATATAAGTTGCCAACGTCCACGGGCTTCCTGAGAAACCAATCAATGGCACACGACCATTCAGCTGTGTACGGATCTCTTCTACAGCATTCATCACATAATCAAGATCAGTCGCTGCATCCGGCACTTTCAGCGCCTCGACATCCTGCTCAGTGCGAATGATTTTTCTGAAACGCGGACCTTCACCCTCTTCAAAATACAAACCAAGATCCATTGCATCGGGAATAGTCAGGATGTCCGAGAATAGAATCGCGGCATCCAGATCAAAGCGCTCCAATGGCTGAAGAGTCACTTCACAAGCCAGCTCTCTATTTTTACACAGACTGAGAAAGTCACCGGCCTGCGCACGGGTAGCGCGATATTCCGGCAGGTAACGTCCAGCCTGGCGCATCATCCACACAGGTGTCACATCAACAGGTTCGCGCATCAGCGCACGTAAAAAGCGGTCGTTTTTCAATTCAGCCATCGGTTCAACCCTAGGTCAGTTCAGCCATCTTTAGTTTCTTTCAATGGGGGCGTATTCTACCGATTCCTAATCAAAAATGCGCTCTAAATAGACGACCAGGATCAAACAAGCGACTACTTAGCAGATCTCCGGACGGATGGAACTCTGAATAATTTCCTGTACAATTATTATTCAGCACGGCGTTAAACAGGCGTACTGCTTAAAATATAACAATAATAGATAACCCTGCGGCAAGGACTATCATGACGACAACTGAACTGCTGACATTACCGGATACCGCTAATCATCATGATCATAAATACCATCAACTGGTATTTGGTCTTGAGGGTAAAACCGAGTTTGATATTCAGGGTCGCGGCGAACACGTCGGTCTGGGACAAGGATGCTTAGTACCCTCAGCAACAGATCATGCTTTTTGTGGTATCGGCAATAACCGTATTGTTGTTATCAACATTCCGACAGAAGCGCTGGATGCAATGCCGCTGCATGCGCAAGCCAACCATCTATTTGATAAAGCCAGCTACTTCACATTAGATAATCAGCGACAGGTTTTGCTTCAGGCCATCTGCCAGGAAATAAAAAACACACCTGCCAACTCTCCATTATTGCAAGCCTGCGGCACGACCCTGCTACTTTCAATGCAGAATCTGTTGAGACAGCCCACGCCACGCAAGAGCCTTGCCTATATTGATTTAGCCGCGCTGGATCTGCATATCCAACTGAATATGGCCCGCAAAATTTCGATTGCTGAATTAGCCGGACTGACTTTTCTAAGCCCCAGTCATTTCCATGCCTGCTTCAAAGAAAAAACCGGCGTCACACCTCATCAATATGTCCTGCATAAACGTCTTGAGTACAGCAAACAGAAGCTGGCGTGCGGTTGGACCATACTACAAATAGCAGAACATTGCGGCTTTAGCAGTCAAAGTGCTTTTACCCATGCTTTTCGGGATTACTTTCAGACAACACCTGGCCGCTGCCGGAAAACCAGCACTGAACATTAAATGCTGGAATCTGGGATTGCTGACTAAAGAAGACTAAAAAGAAAGCGGCCTTTTCAGACTGAAAAGGCTCAACACGCAGCGCTACAACTTCATTAACTACATCAACTAACGAAGATTTTCCGCCACCCAGTCAAACACCTGTGGATAAGGTTCCGGAAAGTCAGCAGCCAGCTTAGTTAACGACGAATTGAGTTGCTTCGGCTCAGTCGAGGTCAGATTGATATGACCCACTTTACGGCCAACTCGCACTTCTTTTCCGTACCAATATAACTCAGCACCGTCGACGGCCAACCAGTTATTGTTACGTTCTACGCCGATCAGATTGATCATCACGGACCGGCCTTTAATCACGGCTTTACTCATAGGTAAGCCAGCCACCGCGCGAATATGCGATTCAAACTGGCTGATACTGCTACCTGACTGCGTCCAATGTCCACTGTTGTGTACGCGTGGAGCTAGTTCATTCACCATCAGGTGATCACCGACGCGGAAACATTCCATCGCCATTACGCCGACGTATTCCAGGGATGTGAGTAATTTACCCAGCATCTCTTCGGCCTCAGATTGCACACCTGCCAAACGCTGCAACGGTGCGATGGATGCCATCAGAATACCGTTGACATGGAGGTTCAGAGCTAACGGATAGAAATACAAATTACCCGCTTTGTCTCTGGCCCCAACTAATGATACTTCTTCATCAAACGGTATTTTTTGTTCTGCTATCGCTTCCTGATGCCAACCTTCTGGTACTACCGTACCTTCCGATTGCTTCAGCCAGTATTGACCGCGCCCGTCATATCCACCGGTGCGCCGTTTCAGCAGTACCGTGTCACCCAGTGACTGATACAATTCCGGCGCTTGAGTGTTTGCATCCACCAACTGCCAGGGAGCTGTTGCTATCGCCAGTTCATCAAGTAACTGCTTCTGTGTAAAGCGATCGGCCAGACGAGGAAACACCTCACGATTAATAAAATGAGGGTGGCTTGAAAGCACCGTCGTGGCTTTTGTTTCAGGCCATAGCTCTATCTCAGCAGTGACTACGTCATCTTCTGCTAACTCAACACTTTGCGACTGATTAAAATCGACCGGTACTACTTCAACATTCAAAGGTATAGCCGCATGCCGCATCATTGCGCCTAGCTGACCTGCACCCAACACCCACACTTTACTCATCAGACTTCTCTTGGATCAGGGTTTTCTAAAATTGTTTCTGTCTGCGCTTTACGAAATGCTTCCAGTCGCTGTGCCAATTCTGCATCGGTATTAGCCAGAATCTGTGCCGCCATTAAACCTGCATTAAATGCACCGGCAGAGCCGATCGCCAGCGTTCCGACAGCAATACCTTTTGGCATCTGAACGATAGACAGTAAGCTATCCATTCCATTCAGTGCTTTACTCTGGACAGGCACACCCAACACGGGTAAGCGCGTTTTTGAAGCAATCATACCCGGTAAATGCGCAGCACCACCCGCTCCCGCGATGATGACCTGATAGCCAGCATCAACAGCACCAGAGGAGAAAGAAAAAAGCTTGTCAGGTGTACGGTGTGCTGAAACCACTTCTACATGATGAGGTACCTGAAGCTCATCCAGAATCTCAGTGGCTAATTTCATGGTATCCCAATCACTTTTAGAACCCATGATAATGGCGACTTTCGGTTGCATATAACTCGATCCGATCTGATTAATTGTACTGAAAAGAAGCGTTATCCCAGATAACACCGCAAAAGCGGATCATAGCAAATTTCATTCAATTGATCGCTTAAAAACTGGAAATCTTACAGTCTTTCCTTCATGTTGGTGGACGAAATAATAAAAAAATCGATGATAAAAGCGGCTGTCGGAGCTTTTCGCAAAACAACCCGAGAATTTCGCAAGACGAAAGCAGCGGTAATCCCCTACAGTTGCATACTTATGATATCCATGAGCGATGATGTTCATCGTCCGTTCAACGTACTTAGGGAGCATATCCATGTTCACAGAAACAGGGATCAAAATAACAAAATTCCAAGTCAACGACATTTTCAATGCCGATTTTTTAGATCAGCCTTTGTCGCAACTCTGGCAACACATCTCACCATTGTATGCGGTAGATGAAAACCATTGGCTGAAAGAGCTTTTGCCACTGGCCGCTCCTGACGACAATGAACGAAAGCATATCACTCAGGGTGCAACCCGACTGATTGAAAAAGTGCGCGCGGATGATGGTGCCATTCATATGATTGATGCGCTATTACTCGAGTACAGCTTAGATACCCGTGAAGGCATTCTGTTGATGTGTCTGGCCGAAGCACTGATGCGCATCCCTGATGCAGACACTGCTGATGCGCTTATCCGTGATAAATTATCGGTTGCCGACTGGAAAGCACATCTGAAAAATTCAGAGTCACTCTTCGTCAATGCATCGACATGGGGCTTACTGCTCACAGGAAAAGTGGTCTCTCTGGACGAGAACGAAGACGGCACACCGTCCAATGTCATCAACCGTCTGGTTAATAAAATGTCAGAACCTGTCATCCGCAAAGTGATGAATCAGGCTATGAAAATCATGGGCCACCAGTTTGTTTTGGGGCGCAATATAAAAGAAGCGCTCAAACGTGGTCATGCTAGCAGAGACAAAGGATATACCTATTCATTTGATATGCTCGGCGAAGCCGCGCTGACCCGCCAAGACGCAGACAAGTACTTTAATGACTACATACAAGCGATTACCGCTGTAGGAAAAGACACTTACAAAGGAAAGTCACCCAGACCGACTATCTCAATCAAACTGTCAGCACTGCATCCACGCTACGAAGTCAGCCAGAAAGACCGCGTACTCGGAGAGATGCACGACAAAGTACTGGAGTTAATTCAACACGCCAGAGCAGTCAATGTGGGTGTCACCATTGATGCAGAAGAGGCGGATCGTCTTGAATTATCTTTAGAGCTGTTCGAAAAACTCTATCAACATGAAACCATCCGCGGCTGGGGCGAATTCGGCTTAGTTATTCAGGCCTATTCAAAACGCGCTTTGCCCGTTCTCGTCTGGCTGGCAGCATTAGCCAAGCAACAGGGAGACCGCATCCCGTTACGTCTGGTAAAAGGAGCTTACTGGGATAGCGAAATCAAAAACTGCCAGCAACGCGGCTTGAGCAACTATCCGGTATACACCCGCAAGGAGGCCACTGATACCGCTTATCTGGCGTGCGCTCGCTTTTTATTAAGCGAAAACGTACGTGGGCATATTTATCCACAGTTCGCCAGCCATAATGCTCATACCGTGGCGTCAGTTATCAGTATGGCGACACATAATGATTATGAATTTCAGCGCCTGCACGGTATGGGAGATGCACTCTACAATACGGTCATCAAAGAAAATAACGTTGCTGTACGCATCTATGCTCCGGTCGGAAATCATAAAGACCTGCTGCCTTACCTGGTACGTCGCTTATTAGAAAACGGAGCGAATAGCTCATTCGTACATCGCCTGGTTGATGCTCGTTGTCCTATCAGCGAACTGGTAAACCATCCTGCAGACGTACTAGCGTCACGCAAATCTCTGGCAAACCCTTATATCCCGTTACCTTCAGAGCTGTTTGGTAACGAGCGTAAGAACTCGTTTGGCTTCAATATCGAGATTGAAGGCGAATGGCATGATTTTGAGGCGCTGATTCAGCCATTCATGTCGACAACATGGCAGGCCGGGCCGATTATCAATGCCCAGATGATCTCAACAGGTACGACGCTGCATGCAGTAACAGCACCCTACGACCATAGCCACACAGTCGGACAGGTCAATTACGCATCAGCTCAGCATGTTGAACAGGCGCTTGGGGTAGCGACAGACGCTTTCCCGCAATGGAGTAACACACCGGTATCCGAGCGAGCTGCTGCATTAGAACGCTTGGCCGATTTACTCGAAGCAAACTACGGCGAACTGATGGCACTTTGCCACCGGGAAGCGGGAAAAACACTGCAAGACAGTATTGATGAGATCCGCGAGGCCGTTGATTTTTGCCGCTATTATGCGGTCCAGGCCCGCTTAGCCATGAGCGACACGGTCACATTGCCTTCCTTTGATGGCTCGACAATGGAGATTCAGCGCGAAGGGCGTGGCGTCTTTGTATGTATTTCACCCTGGAATTTCCCTCTCGCCATTTTCCTTGGACAGGTTACAGCAGCACTCGCGGCAGGTAATACAGTTGTTGCTAAGCCGGCTGAACAAACCAGCATTATCGCTTTTCGTGCTATTGAGCTGATGCTCGAAGCGGGCGTTCCTGGCGGAGCAATCCAGCTTATTATCGGCGAAGGAGCAACCCTGGGTGCGCCGCTTACTTCAGATAATCGTGTCGCAGGCGTCGCTTTTACCGGCTCAACGAATACGGCTCGCGTGATCAACCGAACTCTGGCTAACCGCCAGGCAGAACCCGTTCCTTTCATCGCTGAAACCGGCGGCCAGAACGCTATGATCATCGACTCCACCTGCCTTCCCGAACAGGTGGCACGTGATGTGGTGCGTTCAGCCTTTGCCTCCGCCGGGCAACGCTGCTCTGCACTGCGCGTACTGTTTGTACAAAAAGATATTGCTGAGCGAATCATACCTATGTTGCGCGGCGCCATGATGGAGCAAGTGGTAGGAAATCCTGTACTCCATAAAACTGATATCGGCCCGGTGATTGATAAAAAAGCCCAGTCCGGTCTGCAGTTGCATATCGATAAAATGAAACAAAACGCAACACTGATTGCTCAGGCAGCGCTGCCTGCTGATGCAGAAAACGGCACCTTTATCGCGCCCACCGCATTTGAAATATCCTCTATAGATCAGTTAACAGAGGAGCAGTTTGGCCCGATTTTGCATGTCGTACGTTATAAAGCCAGCGAGCTGGATACGATCATCGATACGATTAATGCCAGCGGTTTTGGTTTAACACTCGGCGTGCACACCCGCAATGAAACCACTGCAAACCATATTGCAGCCCGTGTCAGAGCAGGCAATATCTACATCAACAGAGATCAGGTAGGTGCGGTAGTTGGTGTTCAACCATTTGGCGGACAAGGCCTCTCCGGTACTGGCCCTAAAGCAGGTGGCCCTCATTATCTGAAGCGCTTCACGCGTGAAATTCGTCAGCAACAGGCATAAGCGGAAGGATATCAAGATGACTACTCAAACATTACAAAACGCTATTCTGAAAGCAGGATCCGCATGGGAAGCCTGGAACGCTTTAGGCGTCTCTAAACGCATCGAAAAACTATCTAAAGCAGCTCAAGAACTGGATCAACCTATCACCACCTGGCTGATGGATCGCATCGGCACCACCATGCCCGCTGCTGTCGACTTACCCGGCCCGACCGGTGAAGCAAACAGCCTGCATTGGTCCGGACGCGGCATCATTTGTGTCTGCGCTGACGCCAATCAAGTGGATCTGGATAATGGTGCTTATGATACGGCTATCGCTGCACAGCTGTTCACGGCACTGGCTACCGGCAATGCGGTTATTCTCCAGGACACGCACAAATATATGCATCGACTCCACTCTGTTTTGCTCAGTGCGGGTATACCGGAAGCGGTTGTACAGCTGGTATCAGCATCGCTGCATGATCTGACACAACAAGAGGCGTTTCATGCTTACGCTTTCTGCGGAACCAGTGACACTCTGGCCCCGTTAAACCAACAACTTGCGCAACGCGGAGGCATGCTGGCGCAACTCATTTCAGAGACTCAATTCGACACTTATCCAACAATCACCAGCCTTGATTATCCCTGGCGTTTTGTCACAGAGAGCACACTTTCTGTGAACACCACAGCCGTCGGTGGTAATGCAACGCTGCTGGAGCTGGGCGGAAAAAACGATTTATAAAAAATCCAAGCGCCAATGTAATAAACATTGGTGTTTTTTGACCTGTTACCACTCTATTCCCCGGTAACAGGTCAACTCTGATAATAACTTTCAAAACCAACTTTTAAAAATCAACTTTTAAAAATAATAATGAGGTATGTTTAATGATCGCAAATAGCGGTGCTATTATTGGCACGTTTATAGTTTATCTGGCTCTCATGCTGGCCATCGGTGTGTATGCCTACCGACGTACGGCTAACTCTTCAGATTACTTTTTAGGCGGACGCTCACTCGGACCATGGCCTGCGGCACTTTCAGCCGGTGCTTCCGACATGAGCGGCTGGCTACTTCTCGGCCTGCCCGGCTATGCGTTCTCATCCGGTTTAGAATCGGTCTGGTTAGGAGCGGGCCTGTTGATAGGCACCTGGCTAAACTGGTTACTGGTTGCTAAACGTCTGCGCACTTACAGTTTCGAAGCAGACGATTCGCTAACTATTCCAGAGTTTTTCGCTAATCGCTTTGAAGACAAATCCCATTATCTACGCGTCATCTCAGCATTTTTCATCCTACTTTTTTTCCTGTTTTATACCAGTTCAGGTCTTGTCGCGGGCGGCAAACTATTTGAAACCGTATTCGGATTAGATTACACCGTGGCGCTCATCATAGGCACCGTTTGTGTTGTTTCTTACACCATGTTCGGTGGTTTCCTGGCAGTATCATGGACCGATCTGGTGCAGGGGTTATTGATGGCAGCAGCGCTTGTGACTGTTCCCATTATTGCCATTCAATCCGAAGGCGGCTTCGGTAGCCTGTTTACTGCGTTAGAAGTCAAAAATCCAGAACTGCTCACCATCTGGAATGACAGTAATGGAGAACCACTCACCGCCATCGCTATTATTTCATTAGCCGCGTGGGGTTTAGGTTATTTTGGCCAGCCGCATATCCTGGCACGTTTTGCAGCGATTCGCAGCAATGCGGACGTCCCTACTGCGCGTCGTATTGCGGTTACCTGGTCTGGATTATCGATGATTGGCGCGATTCTTGTCGGGCTTGCCGGCATCATTTATGTCGATAACGAACTAGCGGGCAACCTTGTTGACGGTGAAAAAATCTTCATGTTGCTCGTTAATGCGATGTTCCATCCGGTTGTTGCAGGCATCCTTTTGGCCGCTATTCTGGCTGCCATTATGAGTACTGCAGATTCACAACTACTGGTCTCTTCCTCTGCACTGGCAGAAGACTTTTATAAACAGGTATTTCGTAAAGACGCATCCCAGAAACAAGTCGTTATGGTGGGACGTATCGCGGTTATCGGACTGTCTATTGTCGCACTCGTCTTAGCACTGAATCCCGACAGCACCGTATTAGGGTTGGTTTCTTATGCCTGGGCTGGATTTGGAGCCGCCTTTGGACCGACGTTGGTTTTAAGCCTTTATTGGAAACGTATGAATCATTCTGGCGCACTGGCGGGCGTAATTGTTGGTGGCTTAACCGTTGTGATCTGGAAGCAGATTAGCGGTGGCATTTTCGAAGTGTACGAAATTGTTCCGGGAATCATCTTTGCAACGCTATCTATCGTTCTCGTTAGTCTGGCAACAGCTGAACCGTCAGAGTCGATTAAACAACGATTTGATAGCTACCTCGGCAAACTATAATAATTTTGCTGTAACTAGTTATAAAGCCTCGTAAATACGAGGCTTTTTAAATAAAAAGGCCGCTAAGTTAGCGGCCTTTTTGTGTCAAACAATGTAACTATCTATTATCAACCAAGATTAAACTTCAAGGTAATCGAGAATACCTTCAGCCGCCTGGCGACCTTCATAAATAGCCGTCACAACCAAATCAGAACCACGCACCATATCACCACCGGCAAAGACTTTTGCGTTAGTCGTCTGGAATGCATGACGTCCCTGAGAAGGTTTTTCGTCGGCTTTGACACGGCCATCCTCATGCAACTCAATACCAAAGTCAGTAAACCATGGCGCAGGGCTGGGACGGAAACCGAAAGCGACTAAGACGACGTCTGTATCCAGCACTTCTTCTGAACCTGGTACAACTTCTGCGCGGCGACGGCCTCTCTCATCCGGCTCACCCATCTTAGTAGTGACGACCTTCACTCCAACAACTTTGCCGTTTTCACCAACCACTTCAACAGGCTGGCGGTTAAAGAGAAATTTAACACCCTCTTCTTTGGCATTTTCAACTTCGCGCTTAGAACCCGGCATGTTGGCTTCATCACGACGATAAGCACAGGTTACGCGCTTGGCATTTTGTCGAATAGAGGTACGATTACAATCCATGGCTGTATCACCACCACCCAGGACCACGACTGTTTTACCTTTCAAGCTAATGTAATCCGCCGGATCTTTTTCAAATCCTAAGCAGTGATTCACGTTAGAGATCAAGAATGGCAAAGCATCATAGACGCCATCAAGGTCTTCACCCGGGAAACCACCTTTCATGTAGGTATAAGTCCCCATGCCAAGAAACACCGCATCGTACTCATCAACCAAAGACTGCATTGATACGTCTTTTCCGATCTCAGTGTTTAAACGAAACTCGACGCCCATCTCTTCAAAGACACGACGGCGATTGGCCATCACCTCTTTTTCCAGCTTAAATTCCGGGATGCCGAAAGTCAGCAAGCCACCGATTTCCGGATAACGATCAAACACAACCGGCGTCACACCGTTACGCACCAGAATATCAGCCGCACCCAGACCGGCAGGGCCTGCGCCAATAATGGCCACTTTCTTACCCGTCTGCGGCGTATTAGACATATCGGGTTTCCAGCCCATCGCGAAGGCTGTATCCGTGATATATTTTTCTACTGAGCCAATCGTAACAGCACCGAAACCATCATTCAGGGTACAGGCACCTTCGCACAAACGGTCCTGCGGGCATACCCGGCCGCACACTTCCGGCAAGGTATTAGTCTGATGGCTCAGTTCTGCTGCTTTAATAATATTGCCTTCCGATACCAGCTGCAGCCAGTCCGGAATATGGTTATGCACAGGGCATTTCCATGAACAGTAAGGGTTACCACAGTCCAGGCAGCGATGTGACTGCTCTGCTGCTTCTGTGGCTACAAATGGTTCGTAAATTTCAGCATATTGCTTTTTACGAACAGAGGCCTTAATTTTCTTTGGCCCCTCACGGGATACATCGAGGAACTGGAAATCGTTGTTAAGACGTTCAGTCATGGTCCCCACCTCGTTAAGGCGCCTGTTAACAGGCGCGTGTTAAACTTTATCGCTACGTAACCTTTTATTCAGGGCGCCGACGAACACTATTCAGTAAATCAGTAATACCGGCGGCTTTAGGCTTAACCATCCAGAAACGACCGATATAATCATCAAAATTATCGATAATTTCCTGACCCCAAGCGCTACCTGTTTCGTTAGTAAATTCAATAATCACTGAACGCAGATGGTTTTTATAGGCCTCCATGTGCTCAGTATGAACCCGGTGGATCTCAACCAGCTCGTGGTTGTACTTGTCCACAAAGGTATTGCTCATATCCAACACATAGGCAAAGCCACCGGTCATGCCTGCACCGAAGTTATAACCGGTTGCACCCAACACAGTGACCAGACCGCCGGTCATATATTCGCAACAGTGATCACCGGCACCTTCAACGACAGCGTGACAGCCAGAGTTACGCACGGCAAAGCGCTCACCCGCACGGCCTGCCGCAAACAGCTTACCGCCGGTTGCACCGTACAAACAGGTATTACCCATGATCGCGGTTTCATTCGATTTGAACGTTGCAGCACTAAACGGTTTTATCACGATCTTACCACCTGCCATGCCTTTACCGACGTAGTCGTTGGCATCACCTTCCAGGATAAGATCCTGTCCACCGGCATTCCACACACCAAATGACTGACCGGCATGACCTGTAAAGCGGAACGTGAGCTGATGACCACACATACCCAGATTACCATGCTGCTTAGCAATGACACCTGAAGTACGCGCACCCACGGAGCGATCACAGTTGGTAATCGTCAGATCCCACTCACCACCCGTTTTCTGTTCGATGCTCTGCAACGCTAATTCAAGCATTTCTGAATTTAACGCGCCTTTATCATAGGTCTCATTGCGCGGCTGCTGGCACGTCTGCGGATATTCAGCCGGGACACCGCCATCACTGATAATCGGGCTTAAGTCCAGATTACGCTGTTTAGGCGTATAACCTTCGATCAGTTCTAGCAGATCAACGCGGCCGACCAGCTCTTCCAGCGTACGAACGCCCATCTGAGCCATCCATTGACGCGTTTCCTCTGCGACAAATCGGAAGAAGTTTTTAACCATTTCAACCGTTCCACGGAAGAAATCTTCACGCAATCTTTCATTCTGTGTCGCTACACCGGTGGCACAGTTATTCAAGTGGCATATACGCAAATATTTACAACCCAGCGCGACCATCGGCATCGTACCAAAGCCGAAGCTCTCAGCACCTAACATCGCCGCTTTCACGACATCCAGCCCGGTTTTCAGACCACCGTCTGTTTGCAGGCGGATCTTGCCACGCAGATGGTTACCACGCAAAGACTGGTGTGCATCGGACAGCCCTAATTCCCAGGGCGAGCCCGCATGGTGGATCGAGGTGATCGGCGAAGCTGCTGTACCACCATCGTATCCTGAAATGGTGATCAGATCGGCATAGGCTTTAGCCACACCACAGGCGATAGTTCCTACGCCAGGGCGTGAAACCAGTTTTACCGAGACCAATGCTTCAGGGTTAATTTGCTTCAAATCAAAAATCAGCTGCGCTAAATCTTCTATTGAATAAATATCATGATGCGGTGGCGGTGAAATCAATGTCACCCCGGGTACAGAAAAACGTAAACGCGCTATCAGTTCATTAACCTTACCACCGGGTAACTGCCCGCCTTCACCGGGTTTAGCGCCCTGAGCGACCTTGATCTGCAAAACATCTGCGCTCATCAGATACTCTGGCGTCACACCAAAGCGACCCGATGCAATCTGTTTGATTTTTGAGCGCTTCATGGTGCCGTGGCGAGCCGGATCTTCACCACCCTCACCTGAATTAGAACGACCGCCCAACTCATTCATGGCAACCGCTAACGCCTCATGCGCCTCAGGTGATAGCGCACCCAGCGACATAGCAGCGGAGTCGAAACGCTTCAGGATGTTTTCAACCGGCTCAACCTGATCAAGCGCGATCGGCTTAACGCCTTTTTTCAGCGCTAACATATCGCGCAAAGTCGCAACGCCACGGTTGTTTACTAAGTCAGCATAAAGCTGGTATTTAGCCGGATCACCACTTTCTACCGCTTCATGGATGGTACGTACCACATCCGGATTATACGCATGGTATTCTCCATCATGTATATACTTGAGCAAACCACCCTGCTGGATTGGCTTACGGGCTGTCCAGGCGTCCTTAGCCAACAACGATTGCTCGTATTCGAAGTCTTCAAAACGTGCACCTTCAATACGGCTGCTGACACCTTTAAAACACTGGTTTACAACTTCAGAGCTTAAACCAATGGCTTCAAACAGTTGCGCGCCACGATACGAAGCGATCGTTGAAATTCCCATCTTCGAGAGGATTTTCATTAAGCCTTTATTGATGCCTTTACGATAGTTCTCGTGGCTATCTAACGGAGCAAGCTGGATTTCACCTGACGAACACAGATCGTTAAGAACACGATATGCCAGGAACGGGTAAACCGCTGTTGCACCAAAACCAAACAGAACTGCAAAGTGATGAGGATCCCTGACCGTCGCGGTTTCAACGATAATGTTCGCGTCACAACGTAAACCCGTATCCACCAAACGGTGATGCACTGCACCGGTTGCCATAGAAGCATGGATAGGCAACTTACCTTCTTCTATCTTTGCGTCCGACAAGAGAATGATCACTTGACCGCTACGAACAGCCTGTTCAGCCTGATCAGTAACCGCCAGCAACGCTTCTTTTAAGCTAAGTTTTGATGGATCATAATTCAGGTCTATCTTCGCCACGTCAAAGCCCGGGACTTTATTGTCACGCACACGACGGAACTTTGATGCAGATAACACAGGTGATGTCAGAATAACGCGCCGGGCATGCTTTGGGGTTTCTTCAAAAATATTCTGTTCAGCACCAATACAAGTTTCCAGCGACATGACAATCGATTCACGCAACGGATCAATTGGCGGATTAGTAACCTGGGCAAACTGCTGACGAAAATAGTCATAAACAGAGCGTACGCGGCTCGACAAGACAGCCATCGGCTTATCATCACCCATAGAGCCGACGGCTTCCATACCAGACTCACCTAACGGGCGAATAACGTGATCCCGCTCCTCAAAAGTCACCTGAAACATTTTCATGTAGCGTTTGACTTCTTCTGGCGGCATATCACGGAAAGACCGACCTTCTTCACTCAGATTCATCGTCTGCTCAAGACGCAACGCATTTTCTCTGAGCCATTTTTTGTAAGGTTGTGCTTTTTTCAGCCGGTTATCAATATCGGCCGTATGCAGCACTTCTCCGCTGGCGGTATCGATAGCGAAAATCTGACCAGGACCCACTTGTCCCTGCGCCACAATATCTTCTGGCTGGTAATCAAAAACGCCAATTTCGGACGCCGTACAAATATAACCTTGCTTGGTAATTACCCAGCGTGATGGACGCAGACCATTACGGTCAAGCATACACACGGCAAAACGACCATCCGTCATTACCATGCCGGCCGGGCCATCCCATGGTTCCATATGCATGGAGTTATATTCATAGAAGGCACGCAACTCCGTATCCATGGTATCCACGTTTTGCCAGGCAGGTGGGATAATCATACGAACAGCACGGTAAATATCGATTCCACCGACCATTAAAAATTCCAGCATGTTATCCATGCTGGAAGAGTCGGAGCCGGTTGTATTAACAATCGGTTGTAACTCTTCAAGGTTAGGCAGCAGATCCGTAGCAAATTTACGTGAACGGGCACGCGACCAGTTACGGTTACCTTCGATCGTATTGATCTCACCATTATGTGCCAGAAAACGGAACGGTTGGGCTAAAGGCCAGCGTGGTGCTGTATTCGTAGAGAAGCGCTGATGATAAGTACATACCGCTGTTTCCAGACGTTCATCTGCCAGGTCTTTATAAAACACCGGCAGATCAACCGGCAATGTCAGCCCTTTATATGAAATAACTTTATCGGAAAGGCTACAGATATAAAAATCATTATCCGTGCTTAACGCAATTTCAGCTTTGCGACGGGCAACAAACAAGCTTATGCCGAAATCGCGTTCAGATTTACCTTCAGACTCGATAAAGACCTGCTCAATGCGCGGTAAGGTATCTTTGGCAATAGGCCCAAGACAGCTTTCATCCGTCGGTACAACACGCCACCCTTTCACGTTCAAACCCTGAGCTTGCAGCTCTTTGTTTAACGTTTCACGGGACGCTTCGGCCAAGGCTGGCTCACGAGACATAAACACCATGCCGACTGCATAGCGCTCTCCCAACTCAATACTGAGGTCGCTGCTAGCGACCGCACGTAAAAAACCATCTGGCTTTTGCATCAGCAAGCCGCAGCCATCACCTGTTTTCCCGTCAGCGGCAATACCACCTCGATGGGTCATACAGGCCAGTGCGCCTATCGCTTTTTGCAAAAGATCATGACTGGCTACGCCTTCCAGGTGCGCCATCAGACCAAAACCACAGTTATCTTTAAACTCACCGGGGCGATACAGACCTGTGCTCATAAGTCATTCTCACTTAAATATTTCTATAAAAAACAAACGCTTAAAAAAATACACCTTTTTAACTGAGCATTTACCTGGCAGTCAAAAAGCAGGCCATTTTACACGCAGACCCCTTCCGGGACAAATTTTAAGCAAATATTCATCTATCTAAACAGGAAAAAAACGGCAAAAAGCCGTTTTTTAAAAACTATTTACTGAATTTACTATAGAAAAAAATTATTTTTTCTTTATATCTTGCTGAACTCCATTAATACTACGAGCCCATGGCTTAAGCTTTTTAAGCTCCTCGGGCAATGAGCTGACAGCTCTGTTAGCGGCAGTTCGATTCGCATATTGTCCGTAAACCACCACATGCCATGGTTTATTTTTATAGACTGTACTGAAATAATACAAGCGATTCGGGTTATCCAATGACTCCATAAACTGAACAACGCTGTTTTCAGAGCGAGCCCCCAAAAGCTGTAACGTATACCCTGCGGAAGGCCAACTTAACAACTGCTCCTCTTTAAGCCATTTTTGCGCACCTGATAAAGAGGGTTGCGCAACTTTACTCCGGGATTCAGTATTCACCTTCGCCACAGCCTTAGGTGTTTCTTTTACTGCTGCTTTTGGTGCTGCTTTTACTACTGCTTTTTCGACAACAGGCGCGACTTCTACAGGTTTAGGTTTAGGTTTAGGTTCGACGACGATTGCTGGTTTGACCACTGTCTTTTCAACAACGACAGGTTCACGTTTAGTAACTACGGGCTCAGGTTGAATAATAACGGGCTGCGAATCCAACACCTCGGGCTCAACTACCGCTTGTTGCGGCACTTTTACCACGACGACAGACTCATCAATCAGAACCTCACCCTCTTTTGATTCCTGTATCACAGTACCATCATCAATACTCCTGACAGCAGGCACAGGAAGAGGCAAGGTCGTTGTCACCACATCATTTTTTTCAGCATCCGTATTTGAATTCTGTGTCAGGGCCAACTCTTGCCTCAATAGCCGCTCCTGATCCGCAAGCAGTTTAGACAATTCACTCTGAACCACATTAACAGATTCTGCTGTCGGCGCTTCAGGCCGGGAGGAGTCCAGTGTCATACTCAGCGGAACCGAGACTCTACCTTCTACTATTTGTGGCTGCAGGTCCGCTTCGTCGACCTGGAATACCTGCCATACGGAAATAAATAAGACCCCAAGCAAAACTATACCAATACCGACAATATGAGGTATGGGCAAAGGTAACACCGCCGCCCGGCTGACTACTTTTCCTGACCGATATAACTCTGATGCTGCCGACGTGAGCCGCCCCGGGTAGCCCGATGCTGCTTCAAACACTTGTTTTAATTCGCGTTTGTTAAGGTCCTGTTGTGATGAGAATCTCAGCGCCAGAAACTCTTTAGCTTCATCCTCCGTAAAAGGTTGTAACTGCTCAAGATGCAGGCGACCTTCAAGTAACTCATACAAACTCAGAGAATTTAAACGCTTAACCAGAGACTCCTCACCGGAAAGCACTACCTTCGGTTTACCGACACCGGACACTAACAACCCAGCCAATAGCTCAATCGCCTCGTCGTTCAACCATTCGGCATTATCGATAAGAATCAGCAGGTGCTGCCCAACATCGTGTAAAGCCCGACTTTTTTCATGCAATATCGTCAACGGATCCATTCCGTTAACATACTCATCCGAGACAAGTTTTGCACATTGAAGCGCCAGAGCCAGGGCACCTGTCTCACTTTCAAGCGAAACAACAATCTGACAAATATCACTGGCATGAGTGACTAACGCCAAGCGTTGCGCAACTGAGCTTTTACCGCTGCCTTTCGGTCCGGCAATAACAACCAGAAAATCAGAATACCTAAGCAGGTGAGCCATTTTATCCACCAGCTGAATACGGCTGGGGGGTTCGAAATAAAAATTTTGACTCATTGGTTACATCCACTCATTGCCCGGATCAGGCGCTCAAGACATCCATCAATTTCTCTTTAGAGTAATCAGCTGTGACCACCGCCTCTCCCAGAGTTTTCAAAAGTACTAACCTCAACTGGCCATTCAACACCTTTTTATCCACCGACATCAAGTCAATAAAGTCATTTGGTGACATATTTTGCGGCGGTGTTACAGGTAAGTTTGCTTTTTCAAAGAGACGACGGGCGCGATCCCTTTCTTCCGTCGATATCCATCCCATTTTCACGGAAAGCGAAAGCGCCATCATGGTACCCGCGGCTACCGCTTCACCATGCAGCCAGTTACCGTATCCCTGATGAGTCTCTATGGCATGACCAAAGGTATGACCCAGATTCAACCAGGCGCGAATCCCCGCTTCTTTTTCATCCTGCGCGACAACCTCCGCTTTTATTTCGCAGGAACGGTGAATCGCCTGCATTAATATGTCAGCATCGCGCGCGACTAAACGCTCTATATTTTCTTCAAGCCAGCAGAAAAAAGAATAATCATAAATCAAACCGTATTTAATGACCTCTGCAATACCCGCTGAAAGCTCTCTATCCGGCAAGGTATCAAAGACACTAATATCAGCAACCACAAGCTGCGGCTGATAAAAAGCACCTATCATATTTTTGCCAAGAGGATGATTAACACCTGTCTTCCCCCCTACGGAGGAATCGACCTGTGAAAGCACCGTGGTTGGAATCTGAATAAAATCAACTCCGCGCTGATAACTAGCAGCAGCAAAACCGGTCATATCACCGACCACACCACCACCCAGAGCTATCAATGTGGTTGTACGGTTATGTTTGTTTTTAAGTAAACTATCAAAAATAAGATTCAGATGAGTTAAATCTTTATAGGACTCCCCATCGGGTAATACCGTGACATCAACCGACAGACCTGACAAATGTGTCAACAAGTGATCGAGATACAGAGGTGCTATCGTGTCATTAGTGACAACCATAACCTGATTGCCTTTGATAAAAGGCTTGATTAATGCTTCACAAAGAATATTTTGACCAATATAAATGGGGTAAGAACGTTCGCCAAGGTCAACTATTAAGGATTGCAACACAATCTCCAAATTCACATTAGTCGCCAGCGATAATTCCCTGACGAACCAGTTGTTTTACAATTTCCGTAACGACACCACGCGGGTGTCTACGATCAGTTTTAACGATTAAATCAGAAGTTTGTATATATAGCGGATCGCGAACAAGCATTAGCTTTTCAAGTACAGCCTGGGGGTCAGGCGAATTTAAAAGTGG
>NZ_JBFIIH010000081.1:0-18837 GCF_041601355.1 Neptunomonas sp. | reverse complement strand
ATCAGGTCCTGCTGCATTTCAGGCCAGCGAGACAATTGCTCAAAGATATTCGCTCGGTTGCAGTAAAATAGCGGTTGTGGTTTAAGTTGAATCGCGTCGTTAATGGCTGTCAACGCTTCTGATAGTCGCTGTTGGCTGATTAATGACAGTGACAGATTGTTGAGTGCCTGTGCTTTGCTGTGTTTGCTGGTGGCTGCATCACAAGCGATGCCTAAATGCTTTTCAGCCAATGCGTTTTCTTGTTTACTGAGGGCTATGACGCCTAACAGTAGTTGTGCCTGATAATGAAGAGGCGCTTCAAGCACAATCTTATTACAGATCAGTCTGGCGCGTTCGCTTTTGCCCTGATTCAGCAAAGTGATTGCTTTGCTGATAAGTTGCTCGGTATTCTTCATGACAATATATGACATTAAATAAAAAGCGTGATTTTGTACGTAAACCTGACAGATGGCAACGAAACTTCTTATGATATCTTTTCAGCCTCAGCAGCTTAAAAAACTGGCCACAATGAAAATGCCCTTTGGTAAATATGCGGGAAGAGTTCTGGTTGATTTGCCGGAGCCATATGTCTGCTGGTTTGAGAAAAAAGGTTTCCCGGCAGGAGAGTTAGGTGAGCTGATGCGTACCTTGTATGAAATAAAAGTAAATGGATTGGAATATCTGCTGCAACCATTAAGAGAGCCGCCGCAAAAACCCGCATCCCAATGGAGCAGAAAATCATGACGCCCGCCGTGAATTCGGTCAAACGAGCGAAGAAAAGCTATGTTTTACATGAATATGCACATAATCCTGGTAGTGCATCTTACGGCGAAGAAGCTGCTGTCCTGCTGCAGCAAGAACCTGCCCGGGTTTTCAAAACGTTAATGGTAGCAATGGAAGGGAATCAGAAGAAACTGGCTGTGGCGGTCGTTCCCGTCAGCGGACAGTTGAATCTTAAAGCAATGGCGGTTGCCTTACAGGTGAAAAAAGTAGTGATGGCAGAGGCGCCGGCGGCTGAGCGCAGCAGTGGATATATCGTTGGGGGTATAAGTCCGCTGGGTCAGAAAAGAGCACTGCCGACCATTATTGATGAAACGGCCAGACATTTTGCGACAATTTATTTCAGTGCGGGCAAGAGAGGGCTGGAGTTAGAAATGTCAGCAGGCGATTTGGCCATGCTGACATCTGCAGGATTTGCGGATATAAGTCGCTAACAACCTAGCTGGCATTACGGGTTTTTTGTCCATCGTTTTCTACAGTCGGTTTGGCCGACGGTTTGAATTCTGCTGCTTCAATACTGTGTCGGTTCAGCAGTTTATAGAAATCGGTTCTGTTTCTTTGCGCTATGCGTGCGGCGTGGGTCACATTGCCTTCGGTTACCTGCATTAATTTAATCAGATAGCGCTTTTCAAAATCAGCCCGAGCCTCGTTGAAAGAAGGGATAACCAGATCCTGATTCGACAAGGCATTAGCCACCAGGCCTTCAGAAATAACCGGACTGGCGCTAAGTGCGACCACTTTTTCTATAACATTCTGAAGTTGCCGTACATTTCCGGGCCACGCCGCCTGTGCGAGCAGGTGCAGGGCTCCTGGTGAAATATTGCGTACTTTTCGGTTATGTTGTTGTGTTGCTTTTGACAGGAAGTGTCGGGCAAGTACAGGAATATCTTCTGGGCGATCACGTAACGGAGGTAACTCGATGTTAACAACGTTTAAGCGGTAGTAGAGATCCTCACGAAAGTCTTCGTTTTGCATGGCTTGATCAAGATTACGGTGCGTTGCTGAAATAACGCGTACGTCAATTTCGATGTTTTCGACGGAACCTACCGGACGGATGACCCGTTCTTGTAATACCCGGAGTAATTTTACCTGCAACGGTTGTGGCATATCTCCAATTTCGTCAAGAAAGAGTGTGCCGCCATGAGCTGCCTGAAAAAGACCAATATGATTGGAAATAGCGCCGGTGAAAGCGCCTTTAGTATGCCCGAAGAGCTCTGATTCAAGTAACTGTTCAGGGAGTGCGCCGCAATTGATCGCAACAAATTTACGTTTTTCACGACGACTGGCCTGATGAATAGAGCGCGCCATCAGCTCTTTACCACTGCCGCTGGGACCGGTAATTAAAACACTGACATCGGATTCGGCAACGCGGTGTGCTTGATCTAACAAGTGCAGCATAACAGGGCTTTTTGTAATGATGTTGTCACGCCATTTTGTATTTCTGCGCCGTTCAGCAGAGACCAATGCTGCTTTAACCGTATCGAGTAGTTGAACTTTATCGATAGGTTTAGTCAGAAAGCCGAAAACACCTTGCTGAGTTGCCGTGACAGCCTCAGGAATAGATCCATGTGCTGTGATAATAATCACAGGTAAGCCTGGCCAGTTCTGCTGCACATGTTTAAACAGCGTGAGTCCATCCATCTCGTCCATGCACAGATCAGTTAATACCAGATCTACACTTTCGGTCGGGAGCAGTCGCAGCGCTTCTTCACCGCTTGGGGCTGTCAGAACCTGATATCCAGAGGCTTCCAGCCGCATTGATAACACCGATAAAACACCACTGTCGTCATCAACAAGAAGAATGCGTGAATAGTGGGTCATGATTTAGGGTTCCTCACGTTGACGGGTGATGGCTTGTTCAATCTGAGTGAGAGCGTCAATTTGTTGCTGCTGGGTTTCAATTGTACCCTTTGCTATATCCAGCTTGGCGGTCACCGAGCGTAACTCTTCAATAACGGTTAAGTGTGCCTGAGTTTGCCTTAACCTCAGATAAAGGTAACGATCGGCCGTGCATGATTCGTTTGGTAGTAAAGGTAGTTGATTAAATATGGTTAATGATTTCTCAAGTGACGCCTGATCATTGCCCGGAGTGCTGAGTAAATTTGCTAGCCGTTCAGGACTATCTTTTGTCGCATTCAGCATCTTCTTACGCGTGGCTGAGTCCGCAGTACTGTAGATATGCTGATCTTTAAGAAACTGGCTAACCGATTTCTCGGGTAAAAAACAGTTTGCTGGCAAGACTTCTGTCAGCTTCTGTAGGTTAGGAACTGATTGGCAACCTCCTAACAAGAGAGCAGGAATAATGATAATTAGTACAGATCGTTTAGTCATATAGGTAGCTTACTTCAAATAGGCAACTAGGTTATATAGGTTCTAAGGGTAAACACAGGCGAAAAACTATTTTACCCTCTTTGTTGGTATGTAATGTAAGTTTACCATGCATTGCCTTGCTAGCCTCCATTGCAATGCTTAAACCTATCCCTGTGCCTTTTAAAGGACCGGTACGTCTTTTTTTGCCTTGATAAAAAGGTTCAAATAGCTTATCTGCGTCGTCAGAGGGGATAGCCGATCCGTTATTTTCTACATCGAGTATCAGTTTCTTACCTGAGATGCGGGCAGCAATTATGACATGTCCATTTTGACTACTATAGTAGATGGCATTGGACACTAGGTTGCCGAGTATGCGATGTAACATTCCCGGATCTGATTGAATCACATGTGAGGTTTGTGGAAGTGTCAATTGTATCGACTTTTCTGAGATTATCAGCTGTAAAGGTGTCACCGCTTTCATGATGGCTTTATGTATATCTACAGGCTGTAATTCTATCTGGTGTGATTGTTGAAGTCGGTTATAGTCCAGTAATTGCTCGATCAGAGTTTGTAAATTGATACTACTCGTCTGAATGAGAGAGACGACATGGTGCTGTTGTTTATTGAGTACCCCTGGTACCTCTTCAGCAAGTAAATCAGCGCCTTCGCGAAGTGTGGTTAAAGGCGTTTTCAGTTCATGGGATATGTGTTGAATGAAGTTAAGCTTCATTTGCTCTAATTGTTGCAGATGTTGATCTAGCCAGTGAATTTTATTATTCAGTGTCACAATTTCCATCGGTCCGCGAATAGGGGCGGCCGGTAAGTCCTCGCGGCGTCCGATGGCCTGAATACGGCTGATGAGTTCAGCGATAGGTCGGGTAATAGCTGTTGAGAAAAACAGCATTAATCCCAGAGTGGCTAACACCAGTAACGAGGTTTGCCACCAGAGCGCTTGCCGGTTGAGGCGTGCCTTTTCTTGCAGACTCTTCAGCTCAGCTTCCATTTTTTTATAGCTTTCTTCTGCCTGATCGCGGGCTAGTTGCGGCAACGTATCAATGCTTTCATCTAAAGGATTGGTTTGAACGGCTAAAAAAAGCTTCTCAAAACGCTGTCTATGTTGACTCTGTTCGGAGAGGAACATTTGAATGGATAACTGGTTGTTAAAATTTTCAATCTGCTCATCCAGACGTTCTTTAATTGCAGGAAGTTCAACAATGCGGAATTGAGTGGCTGAGCGCACAATATCTTCAGCTAAGCGTTCAAACATATTGTTTTGCTGGCTGAGTTGCAGTGCCATATGAGTCTGGTGATAACTTTCTTGCAGCTGGTTTTCAAGCACGTTGCTGGTTTTATACAGCATATAACCAATAGGACTAATGATCAGAAAAAAGGCAATGAATACCAATTGTCTCAAGGAACGCGGCTGCCAAACCCAGGAGGACAGTATCATATTGCCTTATTCTCTTTTTCGAATGATGAGTTGATTATCCTTACTTTTACGCTTTAGGTTAAGTGTAATGTGGGAAAATTGCTTTTTTCGCTTCTATTGAACTGATATTTTTTGATTTGAATGTTATTCAGATGGTTTGAAGCGAAGCAAAGGTTAGTAATATTTTCAACTGGCTGGAATTCATTTTTTTAGGTGCATTTAGCTCATTCATGCTGAGTAAGCCATTTTGATCAAGATCCAATTGCATGAAGCGATCAGCAATTTCTGTCTCTGCCATAGCTTCCAGATAATTGAGACGTCCATCTTTATCATTATCAAGGTTTAACATAATGGTTTCTGGATTAAGATACTCACTTACGTCTGCATCTGATGATTGGGTGGTTGCAACTGCCAGAGGTATGCTGATTAATATTGATAATGTGAGTGCCAGTAATAAACGCATTGAAAAATCTCCATTGAAAAATGATGTTCCTGTGAAACCTTTATCAATTTTCATGCCCGTATTTTTAAATCTATATATTTCAATATGTTAGTTTATATTTTTCACTTTTTTCGCGATTATTGTTAATGCATAGTAAAAAAGTGTCTCTAATAAAAGTCTGTTGCTTGTTTTTAGATAAATAGTCCTTATAAAACAGATAGATACAGCGTCTCTTATCGGAGACTTTTTTAGGAAGTCCAACAAGGCACGTTTATAGATAACCTCTATTCAAGCGTGTTGATGAAGGGCGCGGGCATATGAAGTACTGCTGTGCAGCGGGCGCTGAAGCGCACACGGCTTGCTCTGAGCAGGGAAGAGGTTTTTGCAGTTGTTCAGGTTGCCGCTAGGTTTTCGCTGGGTATCTTCTCGTCAATAAACTCAGGCATCATCTATTCAAACTTTAAAAAACTTTACATTTTATCTACTTATATGGACATGCCAGTCAGGCGTATCATCTTATTCGTTTTAAAATAAGGACGGTACGATGAAACCCATTAAATTGACCTTGCTTGCTTCGTTATTATTGCTGACTGGTCTGTGGATGATGGCAGATACTTTTTTCCCTCCACCGCTGACCTATTTCTCTTTCAGGGCGGTATTCGTTCAATATAGTGGTGTGCTGGCGGTGGGTGTAATGAGCATCGCAATGCTGCTTGCTCTGCGTCCGGTGATACTTGAGCCATACCTTAACGGGCTGGATAAAATGTATCGGCTGCATAAGTGGCTCGGCATTAGTGCGCTGCTGTTTGCTGTACTGCACTGGTGGTTCGCTAAAGGCACAAAGTGGATGGTGGGCTGGGGTTGGTTGAGTAAACCTGACCGGGGTCGACGTCCTGAAGAAACATTGAGCTGGTTAGAAACGACGTTGCGTTCTTTGCGAGGGCTGGCGGAGTCGGTCGGCGAATGGACTTTTTATGCGGCGGCGCTATTAATCTTGTTAGCATTGATTAAATGGGTACCCTACCGGCTTTTCCAAAAAACGCATAAGTTGATGGCGCCTGTTTATCTGCTGCTGGTTTGCCACTCTGTGGTGTTGATGGATTTTGCTTACTGGATGCAACCTGTCGGTATAGTGCTGGGGCTGTTTATGTTAGTGGGCTGTTATGCCGCTGCGTTGGTGTTGTTTAATCAGGTTGGTGTCTCACGCAAGGTTCGTGGAGCCGTGGCTTCGATCGAATATTATCCTGAGTTACAGGTATTGGAAACAGCCATCAATTTAGAAAAGGGATGGAGTGGTCATAAGGCGGGACAATTTGCTTTTGTTTCATCTAAACGGCATGAAGGCGCGCATCCTTATACTATCGCTTCCGCTTGGGATTCTGTGAATCAGCAGATTGTATTTATTACTAAAGAGTTGGGCGATCATACAAAAACTTTACGTGAGTACCTTAAAGTCGGTACACCCGTTACCGTGGAGGGGCCCTATGGATGCTTTGATTTCAGTGATGCGCAGCCGCGCCAGATATGGATCGGGGCAGGTATTGGTATAACGCCTTTTGTAGCCAGAATGAAGCAGTTAGCAGTCACACCTGGCAAGCAGCATGTGGATCTGTTCCACCCAACGGCGGAGTTATCTGATAAGGCGATTACGAAGCTCAAAGCGGATGCAAAAGCCGCCGGTGTTAATCTGCATATTCTGGTCAGTGCTAAAGACGGGCGTCTTAACGGTCAGCGTATTCGTGAAAGTGTTCCCGAATGGCAGTATGCCAGCGTCTGGTTTTGTGGCCCCTCAGCTTTTGGCCAGAGTTTTCGGCAGGATCTTATTGCTAACGGGATGGCTGAGGAGAGGTTTCATCAGGAGTTGTTCGAAATGCGCTAGATTTTTCAGGCCTTGTGCGGGCGGTTCCTCATTGAGGCCGGGTAACGCACAGATTGCTGAACAGGCGTCCCGCCCTTGTGGAAGGAGGGCATAGCGTTATTTTCAATCCATCAGGAAATTATAAAAAGATTCCGGCGGCGAAGGTAAAGCGTTTTCTGCGTCGGGCTTGGCCGCACCAGACCCGTGTTGTTAAGTCCGGCAGTCAGCTAGGCTCTCGCTTGATGCAGAGAAGACAGCAGATGGCTGACAATGCCTGAATATATCATGGGGTCAGGTCGTGTCGTGCTCATTACACGTAATCCCCATATGCCGGTCATCAGCATTTTGGCCAGACTATCGCAATCGGTATCTGTTTTGAGATCACCTTTTAAGCGACTGTTTTCAAGTGAAATATAAAAGCAATGCTCAATACGATTGAGGTATTGAGTGATTTTTTCACGTATTTCATCATCTTCAGTGGCTAGTTCCAGCATGGTATTTACCATGAGGCAGCCTTTGCCGATTTTGTCACATTCAATGTCCTGACAAAAACGCAGGAAAAAATTGCTGATAGCATCGATCGAGGAATCTGAATCTGATTGTTCCATGCATTCGCTGATGCGTGTTAAGCTGCGATTCGCGTAAATATCGATAACCTCAAGAAACAAACCCCGCTTGCTCTTAAAGGCGCCGTATAAAGAGCCGGGTTTAAGATGGGTCGCATTGACAAGATCAGTCACAGATGTGGCGGTATACCCCGTTCTCCAAAACACGTCCATGGCTTTGATGAGAACTTCGCTTCTATCAAATTCTGCTGGTCTTGCCATTAATATGCTGTCCTGAGGTAATTACGGTGAGTATACATTTTATATGTTTACAGTTTACTTATGGTACATAGAAAGGGTTTCGTCAACTATGCAGAGGATAAATAAGTTTTCTGTTTTTTTTATTTTAGTATCGACTGTTCTTTCCGGCTGTGTTGATTCTTTGGGAATTAAACCCGCTAATGATCAGGTTGAATTTGTCAGAGGGATTGTTAGTAAAGAGGCCGCTGGCTATGTTATGACCCCTTGCTTTAGTCAGGAAAGGCGTAAGTTGCATGATGCGCGAGGGCTGCTGGCTAAAAGGTTTACAGAGCAGTTTCGCGGCGTTGGCATTCCGGTTTATATGGAAATGCAAGCAGAGCAGGGCACTGATCTGGTGTGGCGTGTCGATGATGTTATGCTCGCCGGCGGAGGTAGTCAGATGTGCCGGGTAGATCTGTCGGGTATCCGTTTTCGTGCTGAAGGTAGTGAGCCCTCATGGCTGACCGATATTTTAACGGATAGCGTGCGTATCCAGTCTTATGAAAACCTGCGCACTTTACGTTTTTCTGTTGATGAGTTTGAGGGGCAACAAGGCGTTTGGCAGGGCGATCTTAAAAGCGTCAGAGGCCAGTCTCATTCATTTCGGTTAGTCGTTCGGGATCAGTCCTGTAAGGGGGTTGGGAATGTCTGGTATCGGTGGAGTGCTGAGTTATCATTGGACGGTGATCTCTTTTATGGATGCGCGCGCCGCGGTGATTTGACAAATCGTGCCTTGCTGGGACGATATAGTAACGAATTAAGTAAAGATGAGGCGTTTGTTGTTCTTGATTTGTTAACAGACAATGTTGCCAATATGCTGCTGGACTATCGTAATGGGCAATCGCTTATTGTGATGCAGGGAGAGTGGCAGTGGAAGAGTAACGACAAATTGGTACTGCATTTTACTCAGCAGGATGGTCGGGAGCAGGAGTCTTTTCTACTGTTTAAGCGGACTCGCTCCGGCGGTTTTGTTCAGCAAGGATTTTCGCCTGAATTTGGGCGGGCGAGCTTTGAGTTAAAGCGTTCCGAATAGTTATTCTTTTAACAGCAATGCTCTGGCTTCATTAATTTGAGCGGCCAGGAAACTATTACCACCGTGATCAGGGTGAAGCTTTTGCATGAGTTTTCGGTGTGCCCTGATAACCTCTTCTGAGGTACAGCCCTCCTCTAAACCAAGAATTTTCAACGCGTCCTGCCGGGTCATCTGAAAGCCGCTGCTGCTGTTTTTCTGGGTGTTTGCTGTTTTTCGATTACCAAATATATAGCGTAAAAAAGGGATTGCCCTTAACACGGCGCTGTATTTTTTCAATAGCAGGAAGAAGCCGGCTACTAAGGCTCCCATCCAGGGAAGGCGCCCGGTAACTGTCAGAATTACGATGATAGCTACTAATAAAAGAATCAGTATTTTAAAAGCAACAGCACCTCTGCGATGTGCCGGTACTGTTTTCATCCACAACATTCCTGCTATCAGCAGGGTTCCTAAAATGATGATAACAACAGGACTCATAGCGTACTCAATGGCTAAATTGTCATAACAGAATATAGTGACAATCAGCCATAGGGAAGCGCTTTATTGTGGGGGTATCCATTGAGTTATGCTGGTTTTTGTATTCCTACGTAACGTTGATATTTGTTTTCTTTGACGTAGTGCATATCGACCATAACTAAACCATCAACACAATAGTTGAAATCAGCGTCAACGCTGAAATCCATAAAACAAACCCCTCCAGGTGTGCAGAGTTCGCTGTATTGCTTATACAGAGTAGGGACGGATACACCCATGTAATCAAGCTGTTCTTTGAGTATTTTAAAATCAGCTTTATAGTCTTTGCCGCTAAATAACGCACGTATGCTAGTGTTTTCATCATGGGATAGTCTGTAAGGCATTTTTGCTTTTGCTAACTGACTCTCATTCAAAAAATAATGTTGATAAAACCAGATCAGCATATCTTTAGCTGGTTTTGGATAGCTGTTGCTTAGGCTGACAGGTCCGAACATATAGCGAACTTCCGGATGATTTTTCAAATAGGCGCCAATGCCGTACCAGAGGTAATCGAGGCTGCGTCGGCCCCAATAGCGAGGTTGAACAAAACTTCTGCCTAACTCTATACCTTGTTCAAAATAGGGTTTCATCGTGTCGCTGTATTGGAACAATGTTTCACTGTACAGGGGGCAGTGTTCGTCGTGGATTAGTTTATGTGCCTCTGCCAGCCGGTAGGCACCGGCGATTTCGAGGTCATCTTCGTCCCACAGAATGAGGTGACGATAATAGCGATCATAATTATCTAAATCTTTGTTTTCGCCGGTGCCTTCGCCGACACAGCGAAAGGAGATCTCACGCAGCCGCCCAACTTCCTGCATCACTACAGAGTCTGATTGGTAATCAAACAAGTATATCTTTTTACCGTCGGCGGTTTCACCGAGCAATTCCGCTTCTTTCAATTCTTGCTTCAGTGCGCGTCTGTCTTGAGGATGAGCTATGGTTTTTTCGGTAACAAATAATGGACTTTTACGTTTAGCGATACGATAAAGATGTTTACGCAGTAATTTTGTTTTTTCAGACGTTGAAAGTGGAACGGCTTCGATATGACTGAAAGGGATAGCTTGGCCAATACGTACCGGAATGGTGACCGATTTTTTATTAAACATCTCTCTGGCCAGGAGCAGGGCGGATAAAGACTTATTGATGTATGACATACCGTAAAATAGAGATGAATTCTTGCCGCCCAGATAAATGGGTAAAATCGGAGCGTTTGCTTTACGGGCAAAACGCAGGAAACCGCTATTCCATTTGCCGTCTTTAATACCCGTCATGCCTGCTCGTGACACTTCACCGGCTGGAAAAACAATGACTGCTTCTTCTTTTTTGAGTGAGTTGACGATGCGTTCAATATCCCGCTTACGAGTGCTCCTGCCCAGATTATCGACAGGTAAAAACAGACTGCTTAATTGCTCAACATTGTTCAGGACATCATTAGCGATAATACGTACGTCGCGACGAACCTCTCCTACCAGTTTTAATAGTGCCAGCCCATCTAATGCGCCTAAGGGGTGGTTAGCAATAATAACGACTCTTCCCGAGGATGGGATATTCATCCGGTCATTATGGCTGAGGCTGTAGCTGAAGTTGAAATAGTCCAGAACTTTATCGACGAACTCAAAACCTGTTGCTCCATTATTTTCAGTAAGAAAGTGATTGATCTCATTTTCATGCACCAAGTGGCGTAAGCAAAAAATAGCAGAGCGACGAAAGGACGCCGGTTTTTCAGAAAAAGCAGGGTATTGTTGAGTTAATACCTGTTCTACGTTAATCACTATGTAGTCCTGTTGTGAAACTGATTTGTTATGAAGAATATGGCAGTTATGTGGCAAAGAATTGACGAAAAAATGACAAACGTGTGACGTTGCCGGTATATCAAAGCAGTTGCAGTGGTGATTAACAGAAGGTGCTGGCAGCTAGGCTGTGATGAAATTGTTAGTTATACTGGATTTATATACAGTTTTTTGGTTTTGTTATGCGAAAAATTATTCATTGTGATTGCGACTGTTTTTTTGCAGCTGTGGAGATGCGAGATAACCCGGAATATCGTGATATTCCGTTGGCGGTTGGCGGACGGTCGGATAGACGAGGGGTGATCGCAACCTGTAATTATAAAGCCAGAGCGTTTGGTGTGCGTTCTGCTATGGCGACAGCTTATGCATTAAAGCTCTGCCCCACGCTAACCGTTATACCGGGGCAAATGGAAAAATATCGGCTGGTTTCACGGCAGATCATGCAAATTTATCGAGAGGTTACCGATATTATTGAGCCACTGTCGTTAGACGAAGCGTATCTGGATGTGTCTGATAGTGAGCTATTTCAGGGGAGTGCTACCCGCATAGCTGAAATGTTGAGGTGCAGGGTATCTGAAGTGACGGGTATTACTATTTCCGCAGGTGTTGCACCGAATAAATTTTTAGCAAAGGTGGCGAGTGATTGGAATAAACCAGATGGTTTGTGTGTTATTCGGCCTGATCAGGTAGAAGAGTTTGTTGAAAACCTGGCGGTTAAAAAACTTCATGGTGTGGGCAGCAAAACAGCAGAAAAGCTTGAATTAATGGGTGTTACCACCTGTGCTGATTTAAAAAAATTAAGCAGAGAACATTTGGCAGAGCATTTTGGCCGTTTCGGAGAACGCTTATTTGAGCTCAGTCGTGGGGTGGATAATAGAGCAGTTGTCACTCAACGAGTAAGAAAATCGATCAGTGTCGAGCACACGTTTTCTAAGGACTTAAAAACAATAGAAGAAAGTCTCTCCCACATCCCTGAGCTGTATCTGGAATTGCAACGGCGCTTTAGCCAGCTGCAAGGAGGCCGTGCCATTCAGGGAATATTTGTTAAACTCAAGTTTAATGATTTTACTCAAACGACAATTGAGCATCGTACCACTGTTCATGATGAGTCATTATATTCAGGACTAATGAAACAAGGATACCAAAGGGGTAACAAACCCGTCAGGCTGCTGGGCTTGGGTTTTCGCCTTGATAACAGGGAAGCAGAAGCGCTACAGCAATTGTCATTATGGCCTTAAGCATTCAGGCCTTAAGGTGAGCACTGGTGACAAAAACCGGCCATCCAGTAATGGTCATCAACTGAGGAGTTATCCGCTATGAAACTCTCTGCATTGGTACAACGTGTTAATGATTATGTACTTAACCCTGAGTATAGGGATGATGCCGTGGGTTTGCGTTGTTGTCAGTTGGCACTTAAAGCATTGCAGTGCGGTAATTACGGGGTGGCTGCGGTGTTGTCAGATGCGTCAGGTAATGTATTGGTTGAAGCGCATAATCAGGTTTTTTCAGAACAGTTTTGTTCAGCAGGGCATGCCGAGATGCGGATCATCGATGCGTATGAAGCGGATTTCAGGAATCAATACCCTGCTGACCAATTAAAATTGCTGGTGTCTCTTGAGCCCTGCCCTATGTGCCTTTCACGGTTACTACTGAGTGGCGTGGGTCTTATTAAATACATGGTTGATGATCCGGCAGGTGGGATGGTCAGCCGTATCAGTGATATGCCACCCGCCTGGCGGAATCTGGCGAGCATGCAAACGTTTTATCATGCGCATATTAGTAATGAGTTGCGCCAGTTGGCCTTCGATCTTTCACAACACGAGTTGGATCACTTGCGAGCTAAACTGATGAGCCAGCGTAGTCTGAGAACTAAAACTGGGCATTAAATGTACCTGTTAGTTATATGCTTTCCTGCTAACATTCACAGCTATTTAGTGTGTTTTGCAAAAACTCAATCGAGGCTATGAATGTTTCAATTACTTGTTGTTAAAACTCAAAGTATGAAAAACGATCTCCTTTCCGGACTGACGGTCTCTTTGGCGTTGGTGCCTGAAGCAGTAGCGTTCGCCTTTGTTGCCGGCGTTGAGCCCTTAGTGGGTCTTTATGCTGCGTTTATGGTGGGTTTGATTACCGCTGCGATTGGTGGGCGGCCAGGGATGATTTCGGGTGCAACGGGCGCCTTAGCCGTCGTGATGGTGAGTCTGGTCGCTCAGCATGGGGTTGAGTATCTGTTTGCCACGGTTGTATTGATGGGAATATTTCAGCTTTTAGCGGGGGTTTTCCGCTTAGGGAAGTTTATTAGACTGGTACCGCATCCGGTGATGTTAGGCTTTGTAAATGGCCTGGCTATTGTGATTTTTCTTGCACAAATGAAACAGTTTAAGTTTACCGATGACGTCGGTGAACTGCACTGGTTAGCAAGCGGGGAAATGGGAATGATGTTGGGACTGGTTGTTCTGACGATGGCTATTATCCACTTTTTACCCAAATTAACCCGCGCTATTCCTTCGTCATTAGCTGCTATTCTTGTTGTAACGTTACTGGTTATTTTCCTCGATCTGGATACCCGTACGGTACTAGATGTTTTGATCAACATGACCGGTGATCCGTATGCAACCATTGCCGGTGGTTTACCGGCCTTTAGTATTCCAAGCGTGCCGCTGACGTTTGAAACTTTTTATATCATTCTTCCTTATGCGGTCATTTTGGCGGCTATCGGCTTGATTGAATCGCTGTTAACACTCACTTTGATTGACGAAGTCACAGAAACCCGTGGGCGGAGTAACAAAGAGTGTATGGGGCAGGGTGTTGCTAACGTTGTGACCGGCTTCTTTGGCGGAATGGGCGGTTGTGCCATGATTGGCCAGAGTATGATCAATATCAATTCGGGGGGGCGTGGACGTGCGTCCGGCATATCAGCGGCTCTCTTCTTGCTGGCTTTTATCTTAGTTGGTGCAAGTCTGATTGAAATGATTCCCGTCGCTGCCTTGGTTGGCGTGATGTTTATTGTTGTTATTGCGACTTTTGAATGGGCTAGTTTACGCTTATGGGGCAAGGTTCCAAAAGCTGACTTGATGGTGGTGCTAACAGTGACTGTCGTGACAGTCATAAGTGACCTGGCGATTGCTGTTGTTGTGGGCGTTATTATGTCTGCCCTTATGTTTGCCTGGAAACACGCTAAACATGTAGAGTTTGAAACGTGGACTGAAGATGAGGGTAAAACAAAAGTTTATCTTTCACATGGCCCACTGTTCTTTGCTTCGGCACAAAGCTTTCGGGATAACTTTACACCTAAAAGTGATCCAGACGATGTGATCATCGATTTTAAGGATTCGCGTGTCATGGATCACTCAGGTATTGAGGCGATTGATGCGGTTGCAGAGCGTTACCTTGCAGCAGGTAAAAATCTGCATTTACGCCATTTGAGCCAGGAATGCACCGCTTTGCTTGAGAAAGCAGGTAGCCTTGTTGAGGTGAATTTGATAGAAGATCCACACTATAAAGTTGCAGATGACCGACTCGCCTGAAAGCAAGCCGGAGATAAAACAGGTGTTTACTTTCGCTTAAGCGCCTGTCCTTCAAAATGAATACCTTTCCAGCCATCACGCATAAAGTTACGGATGTTTGCGTGATCATTGCCGTCAGGGGTGTTTATTACATCCTGATAAAATCGCCCAAAGCAGCCTAGTGTTTGTTCTTCGCTCAGCTGTAAAATTTGTGCAAAAGCAAAAATCTTGCATGATCCCTCATTTTGTCCCGCCTCATTGGATACACTTATGTCACTCACACCGTTGGTAAACGCGGTGGGTACATAATGGAAGTGGTCATTGATGACGGCCATAGTGTCTTCAAAATCGATTGGTTTGGTTGTGCCAGATTTCGAAATGGATTCGGAAGATTGCTGAGAAGATGCTTGGCAAGCGAGTTGAGATGTAAGCTGAGAGATAAAAATTTCTGGTGTCATCGGAAATCCTGATTTTACTGAAAAGTTCGCTGAATAAAGCTCGGAAAATAAAAATGTGAGCTGTTTTTAACATAGATAGGTGTGTTAATCACGGTTAGCGGCTATAAAAAAGGCGGCCCGTTGGCCGCCTTGATATACAAGTTACTGATCAGTGCTGAATTATCTGGCTGAGGAATAGCTGAGTACGTTCATGTTGAGGGTTGTTGAAGAATTCATGCGGTTCATTTTCTTCTATGATCTGCCCTGCATCCATGAAAATTACACGGTCGGCCACTCTTTTGGCGAAGCCCATTTCGTGGGTAACGCACAACATGGTCATACCGCCTTCATCTGCTAACTCAATCATGACATCCAGTACTTCTTTGATCATCTCTGGATCGAGTGCTGATGTTGGTTCATCAAAGAGCATAACATCAGGGTTCATACAAAGTGAACGAGCAATCGCTACACGTTGTTGCTGCCCACCTGAAAGCTGACCAGGGTACTTAAGCGCTTGCTCCGGTATCTTAACGCGTTCAAGGTATTGCATTGCCGTGGCTTCTGCTTGCTTGCGCGGTTCTTTTTTCACCCATATAGGGGCCAGACAGCAATTTTCTAACACGGTTAGATGAGGGAAAAGATTAAAGTGCTGGAACACCATACCAACATCTTTACGTATGATTTCAATATTTTTAAGATCGTTGGTTAATTCTACACCGTTAACAATAATATCGCCTTTCTGGTGTTCTTCCAGACGATTTATACAGCGGATCATCGTTGATTTTCCTGAACCGGAAGGGCCGCAGATAACGATTCGCTCACCTTTTTTAACTTCCAGGTTAATATTTTTCAGAACGTGGAAGTCACCATACCATTTATTCATATTGCGAAGTTCGATCATTAATTTATCGGATACTTCGCGTGCATCTTGTGTACTCATAAAATTATCTCCACGTCTTTATCGCGTGTTGTGGCCGGTTTGTAGGCGCTTCTCAAGGTTTTGGCTATAGCGTGACATTCCAAAACAGAAGACCCAGAAAACAAAAGCAACAAAAATATAACCTTCCGTTGAAAACCCTAGCCAAGCCGAATCACTATTGGCTGCTTGAACAATCGCCAGGATATCGAACAAACCAATGATGAGAACCAGACTGGTATCTTTGAACAGTGCAATAAAGGTGTTCACAATACCCGGAATCATCAGCTTGAGCGCTTGCGGAAGAATGATCAGTGACATTGACTTCCAATAGCTGAGACCTAAAGCGTCGGCCGCTTCATACTGGCCTTTTGGAATAGCCTGCAAGCCTCCACGAATCACCTCTGCCATATAGGCTGATTGGAATAAGATGATACCGATCAGAGCTCGCAATAGCTTATCGAAAGTGATTTCTTCGGGAACAAATAAAGGAAGCATGACTGAAGCCATGAAAAGCACAGTAATTAACGGAACGCCACGCCAGAACTCAATGTAAATAACTGAGAATGACTTAACGATCGGCATATTAGAGCGTCGCCCTAGCGCCAGCAGTATGCCGAAAGGCATCGCTGCAACAATACCAATAATGGCGAGTACCAGAGTGAGACTCAGGCCACCCCATTTATGGGTTTCAACAACCTCCAGGCCGAAGCTGCCACCATAGAGTAGGTAAAAAGCGATGACGGGATAGATGAAAAGAACAAATATAGAGACATAGCCTTTATACGGGGTTCTATCTGTAATAAGCCAGATAATAGCCACCGCAAAAATCAGAAAGGTAATATTAATGCGCCAATATTCCGTCTCTGGATAAAACCCATACATGAATTGATCCATGCGATAGGTAATAAATGCCCAACATGCACCGCCGCTGGTGCAGGCTGCTGGTGAGTCGCCAAACCAGTCCGAGTCGATAAATGCCCATTGCAAGGCAGGACCGAGTAAGGTTACCAAAAAATAACCAATAATCAGTGTGGCGATCGAGTTTGAGGCATTGCTGAATAAGTTTCTTCGCATCCAGCCGATTACACCCGTTGTACTGGATGGGGCCGGAAGGGTGGGTTCTAAATCATATTTCATAGTTTATCTCCACCTATCGCTCAATCAGAGCTTTACGGCTGTTATACCAGTTCATAAAGATCGACGTCAGAATACTGAGCGTCAGGTATACCGCCATGGTCATGAAAATAACCTCAATCGCCTGGCCAGTTTGGTTCAGGGTCGTTCCGGCAAAAACAGATACCAGATCAGGGTAACCAATGGCTGTGGCAAGTGAGGAGTTTTTCGTCAGGTTGAGATATTGACTGGTGAGCGGAGGAATAATGACACGCAATGCTTGTGGAATAATAATAAACCGTAGAGTCTTTCCACGCGGAAGGCCTAAAGCACTGGCTGCTTCCAACTGGCCGTTTGGCACAGAAAGAATACCTCCGCGTACTATCTCAGCGATAAAGGCGGCTGTGTAAATGGTCAGAGCGAACCACAGGGCCATCAATTCTGGAATTAATACCATGCCACCCACAAAGTTAAAGCCTTTAAGCTCAGGGTGTTCAATGGTTAACGGCATCCCCATGATGAAGAATGCGACTAAAGGTAAGCCGAAGATAAGTCCCAAACCTGCATACATGGTAGGGAAATCCTGGCCGGTATCATCACGTCGTTTGTCTGCCCAGCGTTTCATTAACCACGTAGCTACAAGGCCTGCAAAAAAAGCTATCCAAACCACGTCAAAACCGCTGGTGCCAACAAGCTCCGGCGTATATAAGCCACGGATATTGAGAAAACTACCTAAAAATTCAATGCTTTGTCTCGGGCTGGGTAATGTTCTCAGAACGGCATAGTACCAGAAGAATATCTGCAGTAAGAGCGGGATATTACGGAATATTTCGATATAAACAGTACAGACTTTAGATATCAGCCAGTTTTTTGATAGTCGGCCAACCCCCAGAAAAAAGCCTAATATTGTCGCTGCAATTATACCGAGTATTGATACCAGAACAGTGTTCAGTAAACCGACGAGGAACGTGCGGCCATAGCTGTCCGTTTCTGTATAGGGAATTAACGATTGTAATATACCGAAACCTGCTTCCATATTGAGGAAAGCAAAACCGGTAGTGATACCACGCTGCTCAAGGTTCGTTAGCGTGTTATTGATAATATAGAAGAAGACGGCTGCAAGCCCTAAAACAAGTATTACTTGGAAAACCAGAGCGCGTTTATCCGGATCATTCCAGAAACGACCACTGCTGGGTTGAGCTGCAGAATTCTCTTGATTTGATCGATCAGGTGTCGACATTGAATTCTCCACAGAGCCTATAGAAGGGGGTGTTAATCTCCCCCATCAGGAATCAATTATAGCGGGGTATGAGGAAGGCCCCATACCCGACTAAGAATGATTAACGCATCGGTGGTGCGTACTGTAAACCACCGTTTATCCACAGTGCATTAAGACCGCGACTTATTTTTAGTGGTGAGTTCATACCAACATTGTTTTCAAAAGATTCGCCGTAGTTTCCGACTTGTTTAACGATTTGGTAAGCCCAGTCGTCATTTAACTCCAGGCCTGCTCCTTTTGGTCCTTCAAGGCCCAGAAAGCCACGGACTTCAGGGTTATTAGATTTCAGCATCTCATCTGCATTAGCTGAAGTAATACCCAGCTCTTCAGCATTCAGCATCGCATTGTAAGACCACTTAACAACGTTAAACCATTGGTCATCACCTTGGCGTACAACAGGGCCGAGTGGCTCTTTAGAGATGACTTCAGGTAAAACAATCGCGTCATCAGGTTTCTCAAGCTTAATGCGAAGAGCGTAGAGCTGCGATTGGTCAGAGGTCAGCACATCACAACGACCGGCATCGAACCCTTTAGCTGTCTGGTCTGAGGTATCAAATACAACAGGAGAAAAAGACATACCGTGTTGGCGGAAGTAGGAAGCCAGGTT
>NZ_JBFIIH010000080.1:0-19012 GCF_041601355.1 Neptunomonas sp. | reverse complement strand
TTACCATCAGGGTAGGAAGAGGAATAGTCATGCTGAATAACCAGAGCATCACCATTACTGAAACCAATTGCAAATTGACGCAAGGGATCAGATATTGTTGATAGGGTCGTAATGCTTACATTGGCCGGTACATTGATCTGTTCCGCTTTAATCACACTACCATTAAGGGTGTTGAAAAAGACGACTTCTCCCTGATCTGATACGCGAACGCCTATTTCTGCTTGTTCTTCCATCGACAGGTACAGCGTTTTCCCCGTGCCGGGAACCGCATAGTTTTCAACTGCCTGATCATTTTTCTGCCATGGTTCCACATGGGCAGATTGGAATAGTGGCATTACTTCATAGAGTAAGTAGAAAAAAATCAACACAATCGCAACAATGACGCTAATACCGCCAAAGGCAATTCCGCCGCAAGCCAGCTTATCCTTCAGCGCACGAAATTTGCGCATCCGCAGTTGGGCCGGTGTGTTGAAATCTATTTGAGGAGCAGATGTGTTTTCAATACTCATGGGGAATTTAGTCCTGATGGATCCATGATAACAGTGGCAACAGGATAGGTAATAAATGTGACATTTATGTTACAGATCAGCATAAACTGAAAAAGGGAGTGCCTGTCGGCACTCCCTGATGTGGCTGATGTAGCCGTCTGTAGTATTCTTTTGCTACAACGTGCAGTCCAGCTCGTTATTACAGGCCCAGATCGGCCATCTGCTTCTCAACCACTTTAGCCGGTAGAGGGATATAGCCATCCTTTACAACGACCTCCTGACCTACCTTAGCCAGTACCATTTTCAGGAACTCGGCTTCCATTGGAGGAAGCGCGGCGCCAGGCTTTTTGTTAACATAAACATATAAGAAGCGAGACAGCGGGTAAGCACCGTTGACGGCATTTTCCGGTGTCGCTTCTACAAACGCACTTCCTTCTTTCTTAGCCAGTGGCAGAGCGCGAACGGAAGATGTTTTGTAACCGATACCCGAGTAACCGAGACTGTTTAAGGACGTTGAAACCGACTGTACAACAGAAGCAGAACCCGGCTGTTCGTTTACGTTGTTTTTGAAATCGCCTTTACACAGTGCTTTGCTTTTAAAGTAACCATAAGTACCGGATACTGAGTTACGGCCGAATAGCTGTAAACTCTTATCAGCCAAAGCACCCTCAACTCCGACCTGGCCCCAAGTCGATACATCTTCAGCAGCGCCGCATTTTCGGGTAGATGAGAAAATAGCGTCAACCTGCTGTATAGACAGGCCTTTAATGGGGTTATCTTTATGTACAAAAACAGCTAATGCATCGATGGCAACAGCAACCGGTGTTGGTTTATAACCGTATTTTTTCTCGAATGACTCAATTTCTTTATCTTTCATTTTACGTGACATAGGCCCCATGTTGGCGGTGCCTTCAGTCAGGGCTGGAGGAGCAGTAGATGACCCTGCTGCCTGAATTTGCACATTGACGTTTGGATAAACACGCTTGAACTCTTCAGCCCACAATGTCATCAGGTTGGCGAGTGTGTCAGAACCAACGCTAGACAGGTTACCCGATACGCCAGCAGCTTTTGTATAAGTTGGCAGATTCGCGTCCAGCAAATCTGTAGCGTTTGCCGTCAGGCATGTTGCAGTCATTGCAACAGCCGCGAATAACGTCTTCATGGGTTTCATTATCAGCTCCAGAGAGATTATGTATTGGTTAAGTCAGATAGCCGTAATATAAGCAGAGTTTGTGACAATAATGTGACATCGCTGGCCAGCGTGTTAAAAAGCAGGCTAAAGTAAGGTGTGTATCGAAGGAAGATTCGCAGTTTTGCTGTTTGTACTTATACTCATGTGAGTATCAGGTGATCTTTGTGTGACTTTAGTCTAATTTTTCAGATAAACTCCAAGACTATTCAAAATAACAAATAAACGATCAAGAAAAATAATGAATACAAATAATTCAGATTTATCGCCCTGTGGTGAACTCACGCTAAAACTGCCAGCCAGTCATGCTGCCACCAATGTTTTTGGAGATGTTTACGGTGGCTGGGTATCGTCTCAGGCGGTATTGGCTGCTGAGATGCGTGCTGGTGGTGAAACCGCAGGTCGTGTCGCGACAGTGTCGATTGGTGGTATGGAGTTTATGTCACCCGTTTTGGTGGGGACGATTTTGAGTTTCTATACAGATGTGGTTGAAGCAGGGAACAGTTCTATCCGGATGAAGGTAGAGGTTTGGGGTCGTTGCCCGGATGGCCGCGCTATGCGTAAGGTGACAGAAACCGAATGTGTCCAGGTTGCCATTAATGATGACGGTCATATTCGCTCTTATGAATGAATGTTACCGACGCCAGACCAATAGTTGATTATTTGCCGGCATTTGAAAATCGTCAACTAACGACAGACCTTGATCACGTGCGAGGGTATCAACTGCTTCAAAATCGCGGATACCACTGGCAGGATCCCGGGCTTTCAACCACTGGTTGAACTGAGCATTGCTCGGGGAAGTGTAAGCGTTTTGATAGCGAAACGGGCCATAGACGAATAGGTACCCGTGTTTTTGTAACACTGAGCCTGCGCCTTTAAAAAAACTTTCGACCTCATTCCAGCTCATTATATGTAACGTATTGGCAGTGAAAACACCGTCATAGCGAGTTTCTGGCCAAGTCTGTCGAACATCAAGTTCTATTGGTGGTAATACACCACTGGATGCATATTGTTCGATATTGATCGCTAAAGCATCAAGGTATTGATCCTGATCTGATGGCTGCCATTGTAGATGGTTATGATGAGCACTCAAAAAAAGTGCATGCTGTCCTGAGCCGCTACCGACTTCCAGAATGCTTTTCTGGCTGGCCAGATAAACAGATAAGCTATCTGAAATAGGCTGTTTGTTGCGTTCACACGCTTCACTGTAATTGAGCATAGAGACCGTAATTATTATCGTTATAATGAATGTGGTAGCACGTAATACCTAAGACAAGCGAAAAAGAAAACAGTTTCGGATTGTCAGTTTAAAGCGTTTTAGTATAAAGAGTATTAGTTGATAAGCGGTTTATAGAAAGCGTTTATTTCCAGCATATCTTTGTCATAGTCACCGCTGGTTGTCATGAACTTTCCAATGCCGCCGCATTTATTTTTATAGTCTATAAATGCCAATGCAATAGGGACGTGCGCGCCATGAGCAATGTGATAGAAACCGCTTTTCCACTGTTTAACCCGCGCCCGGGTTCCTTCTGGCGCGATCATGATTCTCAGTTCCGGGAACTCTTTGAATTTAGCGATACTGGCCTCCACCATATTATTGGCATGTGAGCGGTCCACTGGAATACCACCCATCCAGCGCATTAAACCGCTGAACGGGAATTTGAAAATGCTTTGCTTGCCGATCCAATGCAGCTGAGTATCAAGAGACAAAGCCATCATCAAGCTGAGTGGCATATCCCAATTGCTCGTATGAGGCGCGCCAATCAACACACACTGTTTGATATCCTCAGGCATACTGCCTACGACTCTCCAGCCCAGTAGTTTAAGCATTATCCGTGAAAAGCCGCGCAGTAAAGGGCGGATAATCGGGGTAGTAAACATGGTAGTACGCATAGGCTTTTGCTGCATGGCAGGAAGAGTCCTTTATAAAAGATAGCATTTCTTATTATTAGCTTAAGAGAAGTATAGCGGGATAGATGAATAGGTGAGAACATTTACCTTACCAAACTGTATGCAGAAGCTGTATTTATGCTAAGACCAGTGAAATGAAACGATAAAAAATGACAAATATACTCTCCTTAATCAGAACAAATTGGGCGGTAATTTCACTGCTTATCCTGACCGTTATTACGTTACTGTCTTTATGGCCTGCTGATCAGTTACCCAACGTGCCGGGTACAGATAAAACGCATCATTTCATCGCCTACGCTGCGCTGATGTTCCCTGTGGCATTGCGGCAGCATAAATATTGGCTCGTTATTGGCTTAGTCTTCATAGGCTGGAGCGGTGCTATCGAGCTTATTCAACCGTATGTTAACCGCTATGGCGAGTGGCTGGATATGCTGGCCAATAGTGGCGGGGTTGTGTGTGGGGCTCTATTGGCATATCTGGCCAGATTGCTGTTAAAACCTCACGGGAAACTTGCGGAGTAATTTCCTCTTTCGAGGGTAAAGGTATTTGCTTCGCCAAAAACCGCTTTCTAATTCAAAGCATATCCAAAGGCGACCCCGCTGTTGGGTCTGCTTCGCCGACTTCCCTGCGTTTCTCGCCTGACAATAGCAATACGTGTTCCCAATGGTTTGCTCGATAGTGAATTTGGAGCCTAAACAGGCTCCAGTTTTGCAAATCCCAATACCAGCCACTTCATACCGACATTCTCGAAGTTTACCTGTACCCGGGCTTTTGGGCCGCTGCCTTCGCAGTTCAGGACGGTGCCTTCGCCGAAGCTTTGATGGCGTACTTGTTGGCCGATATGTAACTTTGGTGTGTCATCATCCAGTTGAACGGAGTTCGGGCTAAATAAGCTGTTGGATGAGCTATTATAATTATTATTAGAGGTCATCGGGCGGCTGATGCTGGCGTTCAGGCGCACCTCTTCAATCACATCAGAAGGAATCTCCTGAATAAAGCGAGAGGGGCGGTTAAAGGTTTCCTGGCCATGCATACGCCGTGATTCAGCGTAAGTAAGAAATAGCTTTTGCATGGCGCGTGTAATGCCGACGTAACAGAGGCGTCGCTCTTCTTCCATTCGCCCTGGCTCTTCTGCCGACATCTTGTGAGGGAACAGGCCCTCTTCCATGCCACCCAGAAAAACCAATGGAAACTCCAGCCCTTTGGCGGAGTGTAGGGTCATTAGCTGAACGCTGTCCTGATGATCAGCGGCTTGCGCATCCCCGGCATCGAGTGCGGCCTGATCGAGAAAAGCAGACAGCTCATTGACGTTTTCTTCTTCCGGGCTGGCGACCCATTGGCCGCTGAACTGTTTGGCGGCGTTAATCAGCTCTTCAAGGTTCTCTAAGCGGGACTGCGCTTTTTCACCTTTCTCTTTTTTGTGGTGATCGATCAAACCACTGAGTTGTATGGCGTGGTCGGTTTGTTCGTGTAGTTCTGTGCCTGTGCTATCAGTCTCGATCTGGTTGACCAGGTCGAGAAATAGCTGCAGGGCAGTCAGCGCTCGATTGGGTAATTTTTTATATTCGACAACTTTATTGGCGGCACGCCACATCGAGATATTTTCGTTTCTCGCCTGTTCTCGAATAACGTCGATGGTGCGAGTGCCGATACCACGTGTTGGCACGTTGATAATACGCTCCATGGCGGTGTCATCTTCGCGGTTAGCAACCAGACGCAGATAAGCCAGCGCGTTTTTGATCTCCAGTCGATCGTAGAAGCGGTGGCCGCCATAAATTTTGTAGGGGATACCACTGCGAATCAGGGCTTCCTCAAGTACCCGTGATTGGGCATTGGATCGATACAGAATGGCTGATTCAGCACGCATATTACCTTGATCGATCCACTTCTGAATTTGCCCGACAATAAAGCGCGCTTCGTCCTGTTCGTTGAAGGCAGCATATAGACTGATATTTTCGCCTTCTTTACCTTCACTCCAGAGCTCTTTGCCTAAACGTCCACGGTTGTTTTGGATAACGGCGTTAGCGGCTTTGAGTATGGTTTGTGTCGAGCGATAGTTTTGCTCAAGGCGAATCGTATCGGCACCGGGAAAATGCTCAGGCAGGTTCTGGATATTCTCGATGCGCGCGCCACGCCAGCCGTAAATCGATTGGTCATCATCACCAACGGCCATCAGTTTACGATCATTACCACACAGCAGGCGTAACCAGGCATATTGAATGGCATTGGTGTCTTGAAACTCATCAACCAGCAGGTAGCGAAAACGCTCCTGATAATGGCGCAGTAGCGTTGGACTGTGGTCGCGTAGTAATTCAAGGCAACGTAACAGCAGCTCACCGAAATCGATCATGCCGCCGCGCTCGCAGGCTTCTTCATACGCTTCATACAGGCGGATCATGATGGCATCGTGCGGGTCGCCGGTTCGCTCAATGTGGCGGCTGCGCAAACCTTCATCTTTCTGGGCGTTGATGTACCACTGAAACTGACGCGCAGGCCAGCGGGTATCATCCAGGTTCATCTCTTTGCAGAGGCGCTTTATCAGGCGCAGCTGATCTTCACTGTCCATGATCTGAAAATTTTCGTTTAAACCGGCATCTCGCCAGTGTGCACGCAACAATCTGTGAGCCAGGCCATGGAAAGTTCCTACCCACATGCCATTGGGATTAACACCCAGCAGTGTTTCAATACGGCCACGCATTTCACGCGCCGCCTTGTTAGTGAAGGTCACTGCCATGATGGAGTATGGGGACATCCCCTCTGTTTGCACCAGCCAGGCGATACGGTGCACCAGTACACGAGTTTTGCCTGAGCCGGCGCCAGCCAGAATCAGTAAATTTTGTACGGGTGCCGTCACTGCATTTCGCTGTGCGTCGTTTAAACCATCAATTATTGCTGTTACATCCATCAGTACGGGTGCTTTCTCTATGTCGTTCAGTGAAGCGCAACTGCCCTGTGTTTAACTGGGCAGGCTCGAAGGGGTAGCGATACGTTGCTCTAGTATGCGCTTGAGCTCATCGGGGTCTTTAATCACCATGTCGCCACTTTGGCGACCGGCTTGTTCGACACCGCAAGCCGGAATCAGTCGTGACAGCCAGAAGCGCATGGCAGCGGTTCGCGTTAGCTGAGGCCAGGCTTTATATTCATCTGGCGTAAACGGTCTTTCTGCATGATACGATTTTAGCAGTGCTTGTTCGCGAGCTGGATCCACTTTGCCATCGGGCAGGGTGCACCAGTCATTTGCGACAATCGCCAGATCAAATAATAAAAAGGCGGTTGCGGCATTATAAACGTCAAGAATGGCAGAAACCTGGTTGCCTTCAAACAGCGCATTGTCGTGGAACATATCGCCATGAATCGTTCCCATGGGAAGCCCCCAGGGCTGCTCACGCAATTCATCAAATAAACGCACTTCCTGAGCGAGTAATTCTCCATCTTCTTTACTCAGGTAACGCTGAATATTCTGGCTCTCGCGTCGCCACCAGAATACACCGCGGTGGGCTTGTCGGCGAAGATAGAAGTTTTCTGAGGCCAGATGAAATTTGGCTAAATGCGTGCCGATAGAAGCACAATGCTCGGGGCTGAGGTCGGCTTGTGCGACATGATGACCGGTAAACCGGGGTTGTAATAATGCCGGTCGATTATGCAGTTTTTTCAGAGCTATGCCGTTACGGTCTTTATAGGGGAAAGGAACCGGAATCTGCCGTTCTGCCAGCCAGGTGGTCAGTTCCACAAAAAAAGGCATATCGTCCATGCTAAACTCTTCAAAGACTGTCAGCACATAGTCTTTATGCTGATTGTTTTGTTCGAGCGTGACAAAGTAATTGGTATTCTCAATACCGCCTTCAATACCTTTGTACGAGACCAACTGGCCCAGATCAAACTGAGCCAGCAAGTTAGTCATGTCATCTTGCGAAAGTTGTGTATATACGGCCACGTGATTACCAGCGAAAAATAACCCATTTAGGGATCAGGAGTGTTGATGTTTCAATACGAACCATAGGTCCATGTCCCTCTGAAGGGACAAGATAGTAGGGTTTACCAACAGAAGGCACAACTTTGATTTCTTGTAGCTCACCATTGATACGGTATTCATAATAAGTGGTATCATCCTGATGACGAATACTAATATCTGGTTGGCCTTCTTCAGGGTCGCCCGGTAATCCTGCGGCAAAAGCGGTAACTGACATCAATAGCGTCAGTATTATCAGTAAATGTTTATTCATTCTTCCATACCCATTGGTTTGGTCGTGCCATTTTTACTATGATTGTGATCCCGGACACCTGCTCTGTAAAGTATCCCGGGTAACTAACTGACGGATTGATAATGATTCAGCAAGCAGCTCCCCTTATTTTAGTCGACGGTTCATCTTATTTATACCGTGCATTTTTTGCCTCACAACAGGCGGATTTAAGAACCAGTGATGGCGTGCCAAGTGGCGCTGTGCGTGTTGTCACGTCGATGTTACGTAGTTTGATTAATCAATATCCTGAAAGCCGTATCGCCGTTATTTTTGATGCTAAGGGCAAGACTTTCCGGGATGAGATTTTTGCTGAATATAAATCGCATCGCCCGCCCATGCCAGATGATCTTCGATTACAAATTGAGCCTATACATAAGATTATCCGTGCGATGGGCTTGCCATTGATCGTAGAGGATGGGGTAGAAGCGGATGATGTCATTGGCACGATGGCGCTACAGGCGACTCAACAGGGCTGCGATATTCTGATTTCGACCGGTGATAAGGATATGGCTCAGTTAGTCAATCAGCATGTAACGCTGATTAACACTATGACCAATACGGTAATGGATGCGGAGGGGGTTAAAGAAAAGTACGGCATCCATCCTCACCTGATTATCGATTTTCTGGCATTAGTAGGTGATAAAAGTGACAACATCCCGGGTGTTCCTGGTGTTGGAGAGAAAACGGCACTCGCCATGCTGCAGGGCATCGGGGGCATCTCTTCGCTTTATGAGCGTTTGGATGATATCGCTGCATTGGGGTTTCGCGGATCTAAAACCATGGCAAAAAAACTGCAGGATCATCGTGAAGCTGCCGAGTTATCCTACTTATTAGCAACGATTAAGACAGATGTGCCTCTTGATTTCGAACTGTCGGATATTAAGCATCCAAAGCAGGATAAAGACAAATTACTGGAACTGTTTTCGGCATATGAGTTTCGTGGTTGGGTAAAAGAGTTGGAAGAAGGCATTGACGCGGTAGCAGCAGAAAAAGCAGCGGTAGCCGCGATGCCAGACGTACCGCAAAGCGTAAACTATCAGGTGATTACCGAGCAGGCCGAATTGGATCGCTGGCTTGATAAGCTAAAAGCCGCTGGTCTTTTTGCCTTTGATACAGAAACAGACCGGCTGGATTATATGGAAGCCGAGCTGGTGGGTGTTTCTTTTGCCGTGCAGGCAGGAGAGGCCGCGTACGTGCCTTTAGCACATGATTATGTAGGTGCGCCGGTTCAGCTGGATCGAAATGCAGTACTGGTGCAACTAAAGCCATTATTAGAAAGCGAAACACATAAAAAAGTAGGTCAGCACATTAAGTTCGATATGAATGTGCTGGCCCGGTATGACATCGAATTAAAAGGTGTTGCGTTTGATACGATGCTTGAGTCCTATGTGTTGAACTCAGTGGCTACCCGACATGATATGGATAGTCTTGCGCAAAAATATCTGGGTGTTAAAACCGTTACCTTTGAAGAGATTGCCGGCAAGGGAAAAAAACAACTGACGTTTAATCAGGTCGATCTCGAACAGGCGGGGCCTTACGCTGCGGAAGATGCTGATATCACGTTACGTTTACATCAGGCTTTGAATGCCAGGTTATCCACAGAGGCATCGCTCACGAGTGTGCTTGAGCAGATCGAGATACCGTTAATTCCAGTGCTTTCAAAAATTGAACGCCATGGCGCTATGGTTGATGCCAGTTTATTGGGTAAGCAGAGCATTGAAATTGAGCAGCGTCTCGCAGAACTTGAGCGTGAAGTGCATGAGTTAGCCGGTGAGGTATTTAACCTGGCGTCGCCTAAGCAACTGCAGGTGATCTTGTTTGAAAAAATGCAGTTACCCGTGCGTAAAAAGACACCAAAAGGTGTGCCCTCGACAGCAGAAGAGGTTCTTCAGGAGCTGGCGTTGGAATATCCACTCCCCAAGTTACTGCTCGAGCATCGCAGCCTGAGCAAGCTGAAGTCGACCTATACCGACAAACTACCATTGATGATTAACAAGCGTACCGGGCGTATTCATACCTCGTATCATCAGGCAATTACCGCCACCGGGCGCCTCTCCTCTACTGATCCGAATTTACAGAATATACCGGTAAGAACAGCAGAAGGGCGACGTATTCGTCATGCTTTTGTCGCGCCTGAGGGCTATCAGTTGGTAGCCGCCGATTATTCCCAAATCGAATTACGTATCATGGCGCACCTTTCCGGGGATAAGGGCTTATTAAAGGCGTTTTCATTGGGAGAAGATATCCACAAAGCAACAGCGGCCGAAGTATTCAATACAGAGTTGAGTCAGGTGACGGCAGATCAGCGTCGTAGTGCTAAAGCGATCAACTTCGGCTTAATCTATGGCATGTCTGCGTTTGGTTTAGCTAAGCAGTTAGGCATCGGCCGAAACGAAGCTAAGCAGTACATCGAGCATTATTTTGCTACTTACCCCGGGGTGCAGAATTATATGGAAGAGATCCGCGAGAAAGCCAAATCGCAGGGGTATGTTGAAACGGTATATGGACGCCGTTTATACCTGCCAGCGATAAATGCCAGTAATGCAATCCAGCGTCAGGCAGCAGAACGCACGGCAATCAATGCACCTATGCAGGGAACCGCCGCAGATATTATTAAGCGTGCAATGATCAAGGTTGACCAATGGCTGCCCGGGAGTGGTTTTGATGCTTGTATGATTATGCAGGTGCATGATGAATTAGTCTTTGAGGTGCGTACCGGGCAGGTAGAAGAATTTAAGGAACGGATATCAGAGCAGATGCAGTTTGCCGCCGAGCTGGATGTTCCTTTGATTGTTGAGGCTGGAAGCGGCGAAAACTGGGAGCAGGCGCATTAAGTTTTAAAAAAAGTACTTTTTTTGAACAATCGGGGAACTTAAATGAAAATTAAGTGGTCACTATAATACACATCATAAAAGTTCCCCTTTTTTAGTACTGTGTACGTGCAAGTACCCTGGTACAGATGTGTGGGTTTATAGCAGAAATTTGCCCCAGACAAAACCCTCCCCCTTCAGGGTTTTGTCTGGGGATTTATTTTGTTTCGCTACATGCTTAGCTGTAGAGGCTTAGCTTTCTTCTGATTCATCTTCGTATTCGTCAAACCCTTGGGATAACCATTCATCTAAGCGTGCGCTCAGCGTGTCGATACCGGTTCGCTTTAACGCTGAAAAAGACTGAATAGTCACTTTATCGCCCAACAGAGCAGTTAACTCTTTACGCAGCGAAAGCAAGGTTGATTGAGCCGGGCCTCTTTTGAGTTTGTCTGCTTTAGTCAATAACACATGTAAAGGCACGTGTGTTGACTGGCACCATTCGACCATCATCAGGTCGAACTCTTTCATTGGGTGGCGAATATCCATGACAAGAACCACACCTTTAAGACTGGCGCGCTGCTGTAGATACTGGTCAAGATGCTTTTGCCAGTGTTCTTTCATGGCGATAGGTACCTTGGCATAACCATAGCCAGGTAGATCGACCAGCCGAAGCCCTTCGATATTAAGATCAAAAAAGTTGATCAGTTGCGTTCTTCCCGGTGTTTTTGACGTCCGGGCAAGCTTGCTGTTATTCGTCAGAGCATTAATAGCACTTGATTTTCCCGCATTGGAACGTCCCGCAAACGCAACTTCTGCTCCGCTATCATCTGGACACTGGCTCAATTTATCGGCACTGATCGAAAAACGAGCAGCGTTATAATGGATAGAATTCACGTTAGCAGTCATAGACTTTAGGTTACCTAAAGGGATTGGTTCTATATTAACCGTTCCAGTTTGTGTGGATATTAAGTTATAATGCCGCCAAATTTTACCCTTGAACAGAGTCTAGCTCTAGTAGCAGGGCATAATAAAGATTTCCGGTTTGTCTTGAGGTTATTGACTAATTTCAAGATAAACATCCATTTTTCTGAATGACAAGAGTCTGAGTTCATTATGAATAAACTACTGATCGGCTTACTGTTAACCTTAGGTATCACTGGTGTAGCAAATGCAGCAGGTGATGCGGCAGCGGGGCAGGGAAAAACAGCAGTCTGTGCCGCATGTCACAGTGCAGATGGTAACAGTGCAATTGCAAATTTCCCGAAACTAGCAGGTCAGAATGAAACCTATCTAGTTAAACAGATGAAAGATATTAAATCAGGCTCGCGTCCTGTCGTAGAGATGACTGGCTTGCTGGACAACCTGAGCGATCAGGATCTGGAAGATATTGCGGCGTATTTTTCTGGTAAAGCTATTCAGGGCGGTAAGGTTGCTCAAGATCAGCTAGAACTGGGTCAGCAGATTTATCGTGCTGGTTTAGCTAAGAAAGGTGTTCCTGCATGTACTGCTTGTCATGCGGCCGATGGTAAAGGTATGTCTGCTGCAGGGTTCCCTGCTCTGTCTGGTCAGCATGCGGCCTATGCTGAAAAACAGCTGAAAGATTTTCGGGTTGCTGCGCGTAATAACGATCCGCAGGCGATGATGCGTGATATCGCGGCTAAACTGAGCGATGTTGAGATCAAAGCGGTTTCCAGCTACGTTCAGGGCTTGTATTAATATCCGGGCCTTTTTGATAATTAAGGCAGCTTAGGCTGCCTTTTTTAATTCTCAGGAATAGATGAACCCTTTGGTTCGTTTATGGTCTGACTGAAAAATCTGAAAATTAATTGGAGAGTGGGTATGTGGAAGGCGTTATTGTCTGTTTTGTTAGTATTAGGTCTGAGCACAACGGCTTCGGCAGCAGAAGATTACGAAGCGGGAAAGCATTTTGTAGAGTTGCCGTTTGCTGTTAAGACTGCCGACCCTGCGAAAATTGAAGTGACGGAGCTGTTTGGTTACCCATGTCCACATTGTAATAGTTTCGAGCCGATGCTGGCTGCATGGCATAAGCAGCAGTCTGAGCAGGTTGATTTTCAGCGGATACCCGTAGTTTTTGGTCGTAGCTGGGAGCCGCTGGCGCGTGCTTATTACACGGCTGAGCTGTTAAATAGTGTAGAAAAAACGCATCAGCCTATGTTTGATGCCATTCATCTACAGAAAAAACGTTTCAGAAATATGGATGACCTTGCTGACTATTATGCCGAGATGGGCATTGATCGTGCGCTATTTGAGAAAACCTACGGATCGTTTGCGGTGAATACGAAAATGAACCAAGGTGAATCAAAAGTTCGTGGTTATCAAGTAGACGGTGTGCCATCGCTGGTGGTTAATGGTAAGTATCGAGTAACAGCGGCGATGGCTGGTGGACAAAAGCAGATGCTGGATGTGGTTAACTACTTAGTCGCTAAAGAGCAAGCAGAGCTAGCGAAATAAGTGTATTGGAGTTGATGAAAAGCCGCCCGAATGAGGCGGCTTTTTCATAGATGCTTACTGTGCAAGGTGAATTCTTTGAACTAAGATTAACTTGTTAATCATTAACAGATGGAAATATGTGGTGAGCAAGGAATCAACCGACTGGAAAAAGAAATATAAAGACGCGGCGTTGGAGATTGATGCTCTGGAAAAGAGTCAGGATAATGATCAGCTTCGTTTGGCTGTTTCTCATTTGACGCTCGGCCTTCAGGGGCAGTCGTCTGATCTGGATCATGAATTGACCTTGCTTCGCAGCACCTTAAATGGTCTTAGTTCACCTCCGCCATCCCGGGGTGTTGTTACTAATTTAGGAAAGCATATTCGTAAACTGGACCAGTCCAGAGAGAAGATCGCTACGGCTATTACAAAAATAGTTCTTGAGTGGATTTCTCAGCTGAAAAGTCATGTTTCAGCCACCTCTTCAGAGTTTGAGGCTCTGCTTAAATTAGAGTGCCTGGTTGCTGAGTCTGTTGAGTCTATCTATAAATTCCCTTCGTTACTAAAACGCCTGGTGTCATTGCAAGCAGCGGTGTTTGCTTCAGAAAAGTCTGAATTGAGTACAGTTAACAGCCAAAAGCCTGCTGATATAGACCTGTCTCTTATTGGTGTTGAGCTCATACAGTTGATTCATTCGTTAAATTTGACGCGCGAAGACCGGCAGGAAGCGAATGCTTTAGTTGGCCGCATTAAAGAAGGGTTGGTGTTAGAGGCCTTGTCAGAAGTTTTAGCCAATGTAGTGATACTGGCTCAACTGGCTGCAGCCACTAATAACGAGGATTTTGAAAACTATCTGATTACGCTTAATACCCAGTTGGTCGAAGTACAGGGTTTTTTGCACGAAAGCCATAGTGAGCAAATGGTTTCAGGTGAAGCGCATAAGCAGTTAGATGAACGAGTCAGGCAGGATGTAACGACCATTAGTAAAGCTGTGAAAGATTCCCGCGATCTGGGTGAATTAAAGATGTCCGTTTCGTCTCAGCTTGCCGGTATCGTTCGTGTAATGGATGATTTTAAACGTGGTGAGGAGGAGCGTGATGGGCGGCTTCAAGAGCGTTATGATGCCCTTATGCTGCATGTCGCGGAGATGGAAGAGGAAACCGGACGTGTCAAAGCTCATATGGAAGAAGAGCGTTTAAAAGCGAGAACAGATGCATTGACCGGATTGCCTAACCGAGCCGCCTATGATGATCATTTAGACAAAGAGTTTGAGCGCTGGGCACGTTACCAGCAGGGGTTTTCGGTAGCCATCGGTGATTTGGATTTCTTTAAACGCATCAATGATACCTATGGGCACTTGGCCGGGGATAAGGTTTTACGCTTGATTTCCCGCGTTCTGACGAAGAATTTGCGAGGCTCTGATTTTGTTGCGCGCTTTGGTGGTGAAGAGTTTGTTATTCTTATGCCCTCAACGCAAGCCGAAGAGGGCGCCAAAGCGATTGAAAAATTACGTGAATCTATCAGCAAAAGTCCTTTTAATTTTCATGGTCAGCCGGTGACGATTACCATGTCTTTTGGGGTGACAGAGACGCGGCAATCGGATACCAAAGATGCGCTTTTTGATCGGGCTGATGCCGCGCTTTATAAGGCGAAACAAGAAGGCCGAAATCGTGTTTGTATCGGCTAATGCTTTACCTATCGAGCCGGAACGGGCACACTTGAGCCGCTGATTTACCTCTGTATTTATAGGATTTTTCTCCGGTGCGACGTCTCTCCCGAAGTTTGAAAATAGCTCATACTATTATTCGTTTTCGTCTTGATACTTTCTTTGACGATCTATCATTGCCGTGGTATCTGAGAATACTCCTTTATTTAATGCCGTGGCGGTACTTTATCAAAGCGACACAGCCAAGAGGTGCGCGTCTGCGTTTGGCGTTAGAGTCACTAGGCCCTGTGTTTATCAAGTTCGGTCAGATGCTATCGACACGCAGAGACCTGTTGCCGGATGACATTGCCAATGAATTAAAGCGATTACAGGATGACGTTCCACCTTTTTCAGGGGCTCAGGCGCAACAGATTATTGAAAAGTCGCTCGGCAAGCCGGTTTCTGAGTTGTTCGCTGCTTTCAATGTTAAGCCTCTTGCATCTGCTTCGGTCGCACAGGTTCATGAAGCCACCTTAGTGGATGGTCGCGAAGCGGTTGTTAAGGTTATTCGTCCAGGGATAGTCAAAACCATCAAAAAAGATGTGGCGCTTTTGTATACCTTGGCACATTTAGTTCATGCTGCCTGGCAGGAAGGGCGCCGGCTCCGGCCGGTAGAAGTTGTTGCAGAGTATGAGCAAACGTTATTTGATGAATTAGATTTAAGAAAAGAAGCGGCAAACGGCTCACAACTGAAGCGTAATTTTGAAGATTCAGACATTCTCTATGTCCCAGAAATATACTGGGATCTGACACGTCAGAATGTTTTAGTCATGGAGCGCATCTATGGCATACCCGTCGCCGAGGTAGAAGAGCTTCGGGCGCAGGGAACCGATATGAAAATGCTGGCTGAGCGCGGCGTGGAGGTGTTTTTTACGCAAGTGTTCAGAGATAGCTTTTTTCATGCTGATATGCATCCCGGAAATATCTTCGTATCCCGTGATAACCCCGTTATGCCGCAATATATTGCGGTAGATTTCGGTATTATTGGTTCGCTTACTGCAGAGGATCAGAGTTATTTAGCGCGTAATTTCCTGGCCTTTTTTACCCGGGACTATCGACAGGTAGCGCAGTTGCATATTGATTCAGGCTGGGTGCCGGCTGAAACCAATGTGACGGCGTTTGAAACGGCTATTCGTAGTGTATGTGAGCCGATATTTAATAAGCCGTTGAAAGATATTTCTTTTGGCCAGGTACTGTTAGGTTTGTTTCAGACAGCACGTCGCTTCAATATGGAAGTGCAGCCGCAATTAGTACTACTTCAAAAAACCCTTCTGAATATCGAAGGTCTGGGAAGACAGTTGTATCCTGAGCTGGATTTGTGGCAGACCGGTAAGCCTTTCCTTGAATCATGGATGAAGGATCGGGTCGGTCCTAAAGCTGCCTATCGAACACTTAAGCAGCAAGTGCCTGATTGGTTGGATAAAATGCCACTTATCCCGCAGCTGGCATTTGATACACTTCAGCAGATTAAGAATCAGCCATCCCAAAGCCGTTTAGCGATGTCTGCGCAGATCAAACAGGATGAGGCCCGGCAAAGTAAACTGAGTCGAAAAAGGCTGATTGGGGTGGGTTGTATTATTGCTGCTTTATGGTTTGGTCATGAACCAAGCCGCGATTGGATGGAGCAGCTCAGTTTAATCGGTTGGTTTATTGGCGGCTTGGGTGTTTATCTCTTTATCAATTAAGCAGTAATAGACCAGGATCAATATACAAGGTATCTGGGATGGAGCTTCACAGGATGATCCGGTATGCTTCATCTCCTTTGAAAGCGAACAGTTGTAATAGTGATGACAGATAGCTGGTTAGAACGTATAAAGTGGGATGAAAAAGGATTAATACCCGCCATTGCCCAAGATCATAAGACGGGGCGGGTTTTGATGGTCGCCTGGATGAATCAGGAATCGTTGCGGCTAACGGTGGAAGAGCAGCGAGCTGTATACTGGTCACGTTCACGGCAGAAGCTATGGCGCAAAGGTGAAGAATCCGGACATGTTCAGACTCTGCATGAAGTGCGGCTAGACTGTGATAATGATGTGCTTGTGCTGCAAGTTGAGCAAAAAGGCGGTATTGCTTGTCATACAGGAAGAGAGAGTTGTTTCTTTAGTGTGTTACGTGATGGTAAATGGGTAGCTGAAGATCCTGTATTAAAAAATCCTGATGATATATATAAAGGGTAAATGTCTGATGAGTGAAGTGTTAACACAGTTAGGCAAGATTCTTGAAGAGCGGAAGAGTGCAGCGTCAGATACATCTTATGTGGCTAGTCTGCATGCAAAAGGTCTTAATAAAATATTAGAAAAAGTGGGCGAAGAGGCGGTAGAGACTATTATCGCCGCGAAAGATGCCAAACTTTCAGGTGATACGAGTGACCTGATATATGAAACTGCTGACTTGTGGTTCCATAGCTTAGTTATGCTGTCTCATTTGGGCGAACCCCCGCAGGCTGTTTTGAACGAGCTGGCGCGACGTTTTGATATGTCCGGTTTGGTTGAAAAAGAGTCGCGGAACAAGTCATAAAATTGCAATTAATGTGTGAGATGCATCGCCGGTAAGCGCGATAGTTATCGAGGAGAATTGATATGGGTTTTGGTGGAATCAGTATTTGGCAGCTAGTAATCGTGCTTGGTATTATTATTTTGCTGTTCGGCACTAAAAAACTTCGCAATATCGGTGGGGATTTGGGTAGTGCTGTAAAAGGGTTCAAGAAGGCGATTAAAGAAGAGCCGGAAGATGCAAAAAAAATTGAACAGCAAGAGAAAGATGCCGCTTTCGAAGAAGAAACTAAGCCTGCAGCAAAGCAGGAACACTCGACTGATCAAAAATAATCCGGATCTGTTGAATGTTTGATATCGGTTTTGCTGAAATATTATTAATCGGCGTGGTTGCGCTGATCGTGCTCGGGCCTGAGAAATTGCCTACGGCAGTGCGTGCTGTGGGCTTGTGGATAGGGCGTGCTAAAAGAGCTGTCTCCAGTATTCAGAGTGAAATATCAGAAGAGCTGCGTCTTGATGAGATGCGACGCACAGCATCAATTAAAAAAGAAGAGCTTGATAAAGAGTTGAGTGAGATGAAGCAGCCATTTAAGCAGGCTTTAAGTGAAGACTCGCCAATGGCTCAGTCTGTTGAGTCTCCGGTTTCTGAACCCATCGATACTTCCGATAAGGCAAGTAGCGGTAAAATTGAAAAACCAGCAAATGAGTAAGCAGCCAAGCGGGACTCCAGAGCAAGAGCAGACTTTAGTTTCGCATCTGGTAGAGTTGCGTCAGCGCATGATGCGCATACTGCTGATTGTATTAGCTGTATTTCTTTGTTTATTTTATTTTGCAAATGATCTGTATGAATACCTTTCGGCACCATTGACGGCTTTGTTGCCGGCAGGGACCAGTATGATTGCAACAGATGTCACCTCACCTTTTTTTGCACCGTTCAAATTAACATTAGTACTCGCCATCTTTATCGGTATCCCGTTTATCCTGCATCAGATATGGGGCTTTGTAGCACCTGGTTTGTATAATCATGAGAAGCGCCTGGCGACGCCGTTGCTGATTTCCAGTGTCTTACTCTTCTATGCGGGTGTTGCGTTTGCTTATTATGTGGTGTTCCCATTGATATTTGGCTTCTTTACCAGTGTGGGGCCTGAAAATGTTGCTGTTATGACAGATATCAGTAGTTATCTGAATTTTGTATTAAAGCTGTTTTTTGCTTTTGGTATTGTGTTCGAAATTCCTATAGCCACCCTGCTGCTGATTTGGTCTGGAGCAACAACGGCGAAAGACCTGACAGATAAGCGTGCTTACGTGCTGGTGTGTTGCTTTGTCGTTGGGATGCTGCTTACGCCGCCAGATGTTATCTCCCAGAGTTTGTTGGCAATACCTATGTGGTTGCTATTTGAGTTAGGCATTGTTCTGTCAAAAGTATTCGTTAAGAAAAATGAAGAAGATGATGATATTGATGAAGAGCTGGATGCTGCAATAGAAGATGATGAGGTTAATAGCCAAAAATCTTAAGTGCTTTTCTTAATAATAAGATATATCAAAGGCGCCCGAGTGGCGTCTTTGTTGTTTTTAGTATGTTTTTGGAATAATTTTCACTTTTTTAAGGTAAGGCTGTTGACTCCTTTCGGGGAGTCTGTAGAATGCGCACCTCTTCCCAAGGAGGCTGCCAAAAAGCAGCATTGAGAGGGGAAGATGCTGGTAGATAACGCCTTGATAATTAACATT
>NZ_JBFIIH010000079.1:0-19200 GCF_041601355.1 Neptunomonas sp. | reverse complement strand
TTAAACAGTTCTTAACTAAGGTTGAGGCCTGAGAATGCAGCTGTTTGAAAAAGTGTTACAAAACCTGCATTCCGGGGTGCTGATTCTGGACAATAACCTGACCATCTCGTTTGCCAATCATTGGCTGGAAGACGCGTTACAGGGCAAAAAGATAGCCTTAAAAGGCTACTCTTTTTTAGACTACTTTCCTCACCTTAAAGACAGTCGGTTGCATACAGCCATCAATGACTCTCTGAAAAACAACCTGCCATCACTTCTTTCTCCCGGACTTAACCGCTACCCTTTTCCCCTGTATCAAGGCGGCAACAGCAGAAAACCGATGGATCAGTTGATACGTGTGTCACCGATCATTAATGCTGATCAGACCTACTGCATGATCGAAATTTCTGATGTCAGCGCCATGGTTCAGCGCGAGCTGGTGCTCAACGCTATGACAAAAAAATTCAGCGGTTTAGCCTTAACCGATGAGCTGACCAATGTGGCAAACCGCCGCCAGTTTAATATCATGCTGGACCAAGAGATTCATTATGCTTCACGGGATGGCAAGCCACTTTCTCTGATCTTCCTGGATATCGATTCGTTTAAGCCCTATAACGATACACTGGGCCACCAATCCGGAGATCTCTGCTTAATTCAGGTCATCAACGCCCTGCGCAAAAGACTCCGCCGTGGTGGAGATCAACTGGCGCGCTACGGAGGTGATGAATTTTGTATCATCCTGCCGAACACCTCGATTCAGAGCGCTGTCGATACCGCAGAAAGCTTGCGCATATTAATTCAAGAACTTGCCATTCCTCATCCGCAGAGTGATGCCGCAGAGTGTGTCACTATCAGCATTGGGGTTGCCAGCTGGGACAGGGCTAATCTTGAAAGCTCCTCAAGCCTTGTTTTACGGGCTGACAGTTCCTTGTATCGCGCAAAACAAGCAGGCCGAAACCGCGTAATAGGCCATGATTCGGACACGTGGATAAAACCATCGCCAGCGCAAAAATAATCTGTAAACTACGAAATACGAACACCCAGCGGAATAACGACCTTATGCAACTTCAAGATATCAATAAAACCCGTTACAACAAGCATATTAAAATCACCTTTATCGCTATCTGTATCTTTATGCTGGCGGTGTCTTTAACTGTCTCGACACTACTGATTCGCTTCTGGGGCGGGCCTGAAGGTGAAAACCTCCTCTGGAATATCACCGGCGTCGTTGTTGCTGCTGCCTTACTAGCCAGAATACTGATCGCTTATAAACATCACCCTTTTCTTTATGAAGTGGTATATGTGCGCCAGGTGAAAGCCGAACTTAATCGCATCTATCGTAAACAACGTAAGATTAAGGCAGCGGCTTCGGAAGGCGATCCCCGAGCGATGGCCATTTTGGATTTCAGCTATCGCGCTTCACGTCACATCTTCGAGCTGGACAATAATACGATCACACTGGATGATTTAGCCAACAGCCAGCAAGAGCTGAGTGCCCTGCAGCAACAATACAATATTACAGAGCTGCCAACCTATCAGTCAGAATGGGTTGCCGAATACTAACCATCAGCGATAACGCTGCAATGAAGGACGATACGAAAGGAAGCGTAAATGGACCCAAAAAGCGCATTGGTACAAGAATGGACGATTTTACAAACGCAGGCCGATACTTATGAAAAACACGCTTTATATATAAAGTTAATGAGTATCGGCCTTGTCTCTGCTGCATTACTCATCAACCAAACAGGGTTCGGCATCATAGCTCTGCTGTCTGTGCTCTGGTTGCTGGAAGCTATCTGGAAAACATTCCAATCCCGCATCACTGACCGTCTTCTGACAATAGAAGGTGCGCTGAAGGTAAAACAAGACCCGAACGATACTCAGCTTGTCTCTCCTTGCCAGCTCAATGCGGAGTGGTTAGCCCATCGCCAGGGATTCGCCGGTTTAATCGCTGAATACCTATCTCAGGCGATCCGTCCTACGGTTGCATTTCCGCATGTGTTACTTATTGTTGGCGTATGCGTGGTTTACGTGAGTTAAACCGCTGGGATTGATACTATTCACTTAACAGAACGCACTGTTGTAAATTTTCAGGATGAGAGACATGGGGCTGGGTTCAAGGTTAAAAAGTCTGATCGGTGAAGATCTGCTGGATGATATTCAACATCAACTCAAAGAGGTCGCCACCCAAGGGCTGGACCGCCATTTGAAGATCGCAGTCACCGGTCTCAGCCGCAGTGGTAAGACCGTTTTTATCACGTCATTAGTACATCATCTGCTGGAAGCGAACCAAAGCCGTTCACTGCCTTTCTTTGACGTCGCCAGTGATCAACGTATTATCAGCGTTAAAGACCTCAGCTCGTCATCAGACAGCCCTTTTCCTTTGCGCCAATCCGTTCAGGCTTTAGGCCAGGAACCCCCTCTCTGGCCAGAATCCACTACGGGTTTATCCGAAGTCAAACTTGCGATTCGCTACAAGCCGTCCGGGCGCCTGCAACGTTTAATCAACGACAGCGCCACGCTTTATCTCGACATCATCGATTACCCGGGTGAGTGGTTGCTGGATCTGCCGTTGCTCCACCTGGACTTTGCACAATGGTGTCGTAAACAGCAGCAGCTATTTAGCGTAGAGCCTCGTGCCTCGCTTGCGGCAGACTGGAGCAGAGCACAAAGCGCCATCGACTGGCTTGCTCCTGCCGATGACGACGCGCTGGCCATACTCAGCAGCGAGTATACAAAACTACTGCACGTACTGCGCAATCAGGAAAATGCCTTAAGCATGATTCAGCCAGGGCGTTGCGTGTTACCGGGTGAACTGGCGTCCAGTACCTTATTACAACTGTTCCCTATCCTCAATCCACCGGCAGACCTATCCCGGATTACGGCGGGTTCAATGTATCAGCGGTTACAGCAACGCTATGATGACTACCGGGAGCAGATTGTTAAACGCTTTTACCGGGAACATTTTTCCCGCTTTGACCGCCAGGTAGTTCTGGTAGACTGCCTGAAAGCACTGAATCATGGCAAACCCTGCTTTGATGACATGAAGTTGGCATTGACTGAAATATTACAAAGCTTTAATTACGGGCAGTCTGGTTTTTTGCGTCGACTGTTTAGCCCACAAATAGACAAAGTCTTGTTTGCGTCCTCCAAAGCCGATCATGTGACCGCAAACCAGCATCACAATCTTGATAAATTTCTTGAATTGATTATTCAGGATGCACAACGCGAAATGCGTTTTGAAGGTATTGATACCCGCTGTATGGCGCTGGCGTCGATCCGCTCAACCGAGTCGGCTGAAGCAGTGCTCGATGGCCAGACCATCTCTTGTCTCAAGGGAATCAATAAAGAAACGGGAGAGACCATCGCACTCTTTCCCGGTGAAGTACCGGTAGAACTGCCGACTCAGAAAGACTGGAACAGCAGTCGCTTTCGCTTTCTCGATTTTGCACCCCGTAAACTGCCCCAGACAGATCTGAAACCTACGCATCATATCCGCCTGGATCAGGCACTCGAATACCTCACAGGAGATATGTTCTGATGAGCGACCAACCGAACTGGAAAGAGCCGGTATTCATCAACCCTGACAACCTGAAGGAAAAAACAGCGGCAGAGGACTCCGCGCCACATGCACAAGAGTTCCCGCTGGCATCCGTCTCGGTGACCCAGGAGCAGGATGAGAGTACAAGGGTTGACAGACTGGCACGCCCGAAGAAAAAAAGCAGCCGTTGGACCAAAGTGTTTAGCGCCTCCATTGTGGCGCTGCTAAGTGTCGGCGTCATCAGTGAGATTTACCGACTGGTGAACTGGGGGTTTGATACGCACCCGGTACTAGGTGTGACTTTCGTAGCCGTCACCGGTATCGCAACGATTAGCGGCCTCATCTGGACATGGCAGGGATTAAAAGGATTACGACAACTAAAACAGACCGAAGCATTGCATGCAGAGGCAGACGCTTTACGCCATCAAAAAACCCATGGACAAGCCGTCCCACTGCTAAAAAAGCTGGATAGCTATTATGAAAATACAGCGGTTAATAAATCCTTCAAAGAAGCCCTGCAACAGATAGACTCGGCTTACAATGACGGCGAGATTATCCGCTACATATCTCAACATGCCTTAAAAGATCAGGATGAAGCCGCCCGTCGTTGCGTACACCGCTATAGCGTGCAATCCGGCATTATGGTGGCACTTAGCCCTTATGCCACCTTCGATATGTGGCTTGTCGGTTGGCGTAATCTTAAAATGTTGCGCGAAATCACCGATATTTACGGCATTTCACCCGGTGCAGTCACGCAATGGAATCTGCTGAAAAAAGTGTTACACAATATCGCCTTTGCAGGTCTGAGCGAGATGACGATCCACGCAAGTTCCCATGTGCTCGGAAGCTCCCTCACCTCAACGGTTTCTGCCAGAGCAGGTCAGGGAATCGGCGCCGGTTTATTTACAGCCCGTTCAGGCTTGCAAGCTATCCGGCTCTGTCGTCCTCTGCCCCAGGAACAAAGTGACCAGCTACAACTATCGACGGTCACCCAATCAATCCTCAGCGATTTGAAACCCTGATAGATCGATCCGTTAACAACACGGGCGAAAAACATGATCTACAAAAAAATGCCAAAAAAAAGAGAGCCGAAGCTCTCTTTCTTAATCCTGATGATGGCGACTTAGAAGAAGCCCATCGGATTGATATCGTAGCTAACCAGCATGTTTTTAGTCTGCTGATAATGTTCCAGCATCATCTTATGTGTTTCACGACCCACACCGGATTTCTTATAACCACCGAATGCCGCATGTGCTGGATAATGGTGATAGCAGTTAGTCCATACACGGCCCGACTGAATACCACGACCCATACGATAAGACAGGTTCATATCACGTGTCCAGACACCCGCACCCAAACCAAACTCGGAATCATTGGCAATCGCCAGCGCTTCGGCTTCATCTTTAAAGGTTGTCACTGAAACAACAGGACCAAAAATTTCTTCCTGGAAAACGCGCATGTCGTTTGTACCTTTCAGCAACGTAGGCTGAATGTAGTAACCCTTACCGAAACTGCCTTCCAGGCTTTCTGCTTCACCACCGATCAGTACTTCAGCGCCTTCATTACGACCAATTTCCATATAGCTCAGAATCTTATCAAACTGCTCCTGAGACGCCTGCGCACCCACCATTACCTCTGTATCGAGAGGGTTACCACGTTTGATCAGTTTAATACGCTCAATTACCTTTTCGATGAACCGATCGTAGATAGATTCCTGAACCAACAAACGTGATGGGCAAGTACATACCTCACCCTGGTTGAAGAACGCCAATACTGCGCCTTCAACACACTTGCTCAAAAATTCTTCTTCGTGGTCCATTACATCAGCAAAATAGATGTTAGGTGATTTTCCACCTAATTCTACTGTTGATGGAATGATATTTTCCGCCGCACACTTAAGAATATGTGAGCCGACCGGAGTCGAGCCTGTAAAGGCAATTTTAGCAATGCGCTTGCTGGTTGCTAATGCCTGACCTGCTTCTGCACCGTATCCGTTTACAATGTTGATAACACCTGGTGGCAATAAATCACCAATCACTTCCATCATGACCAGAATAGAAGCCGGAGTCTGCTCGGCAGGCTTCATAACCACACAGTTACCTGCAACGATAGCAGGAGCAAGCTTCCATACCGCCATCAATAACGGGAAGTTCCAGGGAATAATCTGACCAACAACACCCAGCGGCTCATGGAAATGATAAGCAACGGTGTTGCCATCAATCTCACCAATAGTACCTTCCTGAGCACGGATACAACCCGCATAGTAACGGAAATGGTCAACAGCCAAAGGAACATCAGCATTCAGGGTTTCACGAACCGCTTTACCGTTATCCCAGGTTTCAGCTACAGCGAGCTTTTCAATATTAGCTTCAAGTCTGTCAGCAATTTTTAACAAGAGATTCGAACGAGCGGTAACCGATGTAGCGCCCCATGCATCTTTGGCTGCATGTGCTGCATCGAGTGCTAAATTAATATCTGCTTCTGTTGAACGAGGAATTTCACAAAAGATCTCGCCATCCACCGGTGAGGTGTTTTTAAAATACTCTCCGCTTACCGGTGCAACCCACTCACCACCAATATAGTTACCATAGCGCTTTTTAAATGTAACAACTGAGCCTTCAGTTCCTGGCTGTGCATAAATCATCTTCTTGGCCTCTTTCTTGTTATTCAAGCCCTGCCCAACCAGCAGGTACTATTCAATTAATCACAGTCCGATATTAGCGATTCACAAGCCAGCTCAGATATCGCCCATTGGATGCGAAAAACTACTACTTTAGTGCCTGCCACCTATTCGCACCTAAAGAGAGACCTCTCATATGGCCGTCTGGTAGCGCAAGTTTTCAGCCGATTGATTCCCTGTTTTCTGTTCAATGAATAACGCAGGCTAATACGTAAAAAATAATTTAAACTGAAAAAACAGAGTAATTTTTATTACTTTTTCAAAAAAATGTTGATTACAAAGTAACTGATTAATCTGATGAGCTATTTATGAAACTAGAAGATCTCGATCTTTTTGTTCGCACCGCCGATAGCGGTAACATTACAGCAGCGGCTCGTGACCTGGATATTTCACCGGCTGCGGCCAGCGCCGCCATTAAGCGTCTTGAGCAACAGGTAGATAACAGCCTGTTTATCCGCTCTACCCGCAAATTACGTTTAACCGCGGCGGGTGAGCGATTTTTACCTCACTGCCGGCGGGTACTGGCCGAGCTGATAGAAGCAACACAAGCGCTCGCTCAAGATAAGACCCAGTTAAGCGGTGCACTTAAGATTTCCGTTTCCTCTGATTTTGGCCGCAACCTGTTACTCCCCTGGCTGGACGACTTTATGCAACAGCATCCGCTGATTTCCATCAGCCTGAATGCCAGTGACAGCCTCTCAGACTTCTACCGTGACCGTGTCGATATCGCCTTACGCTATGGCAAGCCCGAAGACTCATCTCTGGTCGCTTTTCCTATCTGCGAGACACAACGGGTGCTGTGTGCCGCTCCGGAGTATTTGGCGCGTTACGGGACGCCTCAACACCCCAAAGCACTGGCAGAACACAACTGCCTGCTGTATCTGGTGGGTGAGCGTACCTACGATGTGTGGAGTTTTTCACACCAACAGGAATCGATGAAAATACGGGTGCAGGGAAACAGAATCTGCAATGATGCCGACCTGGTACACCGCTGGGCCGTTTCAGGGCAAGGGATCGCGTTTAAGTCCCGATTGGATATGGTTCAGGACCTGCAGGCAGGCAATGTTATCGAGTTATTAGCGGAGTATTCGACTGAGCCCGCCAATTTATGGCTTATCTGCCCTAACCGTAAACAGGTAACGCCCGCCGTTCTGATGTTCCGTGATATGTTACGCCAGCGCTGCAAAGCGCTACTAGAGAGTTAAAAAAAAAAGCCTGATCCTTAAGGATTCAGGCTTTTAGAGGCTCCTGTTTCAATACACTTGTTTCAAAGGCTCTTTCTTGAAGGCTCCTTTTTCAAGGGGTTGCCCTGAACCCTTTAATTAGTTGCCAGGTTAGCGTTCTGCTTTGGTAACTTAAACGTCCAGACCATACCGCCCTGGTTTAAGTCTTTGATACGTTTAGCCACTTCACCGCCCCACAATGGAACCGCACCACCCCAACCGGACACAACGGAAACATACTGTTCGCCATCCATATCCCAGGTAACCGGCGTACCAACGATGCCGGAACCGGTATTAAACTTGTACATCTCTTCGCCGGTTGTAGCATTAAAGGCTTTCAGGTAGCCTTCAGGCGTACCCATAAACACTAAGTTACCCTTGGTAACCATAGTGCCACCCCACAGTGGTGAGTAGTTCTTGTAATCCCAAACCACTTTGCCGGTCTTAGGATCAATCGCACGCAATACACCAATGTACTCTTCATTGATCGCTTTGATGGTAAAGCCTGCACCTAAATATGCAGCACCTTTTTTGTATGATACCGGCTCATTCCAGATATCCATTTCCCACTCATTGGAAGGCACATAGAACAGACCCGTATCCTGGCTATACGACATCGGCATCCAGTTTTTACCACCGAGGAATGCCGGTGCTGCTGCAACCGAACTACCCTGCTTACCATCAGCAGATGCTGCCGGGCTACCCGGACGGAATGCCTCGTTATAAATCGGACGGCCTTTGTCATCCAGACCTGTAGCCCATGTCATTTTATCGACAAACGGGAAGCCACGAATAAAGCCACCATTTTCACGATTTAAGACATAGAAGAAACCATTACGGTCTGCGGTTCCGGCCGCTTTAACGGTTTTGCCATCCGCCTGGTAATCAAAAGATATCAATTCGTTTACACCGTCGTAATCCCAACCATCATGTGGCGTAGTCTGAAAGTGCCAAACGATTTTTCCGTCATCAGGATCGATACCCAGACGTGAAGAGGAGAACAGGTTGTCGCCGGGGCGCAGGTGTGAGTTCCATGGTGCCGGGTTACCTGTACCGAAGAACAACAGATCAACATCAGCATCGTAGGTGCCGCCTAACCACGTTGCTGCACCACCGGTTTTCCACATGTCACCAGGCCAGGTTTTACCGGCTTCGCCACCCGAAATACCGTTTTCAACTTTTTTACCATCTTTCCACACATAACCCATGTGACCTTCAACCGTAGGACGGGTCCACACCAACTGACCTGTTAACGCATCATAGGCTTCAACTTTACCGACAACACCAAACTCACCACCGGACACACCGGTGATCAATTTACCTTTGACGATGATCGGTGCCGCCGTTAATGAGTAACCGGCTTTATAATCTTCAACTGTTTTTTTCCAAACCACTTTACCCGTATCTTTGTTCAGAGCGACCAGTTTAGCGTCCAGCGTCCCGAAGATAACCAGGTCACCATACAGAGCAACACCGCGATTGATTACATCACAGCAAGGCATAATGGCATCGGGTAAGCGGGCATCATACTGCCACAGCTCATCACCGGTTTTAACATCGATTGCATAAACACGGGAATACGAACCTGTTACAAACATCACACCATCTTTAACAACTGGCTGTGATTCCTGACCACGCTGCTTCTCACCACCAAAGGAGAATGCCCAAACCGGGCGCAGGTCTTTTATCGTATCTGGATTAACAGCGGTCAGTGAGCTATAGCGCTGTCCACGCAAACCCATACCATAGGAAACAATATCATCGGTTGTAGCCTGATCATTTAAAATATCTTCATCAGTTACACCGGCCGAGACAACAGCAGAGAACGAGATGGCGGCGGCGAGCGCACTCACTGCAAAGCCTTGGCCTAAAGTCGTTTTGTTCATCACTAGCTCCTTTACGGAATCGTTTTTTATTGTGAGGCATTCTGGGGAAAACCGGGAAAGCATCCCCAAATCTTATTTCTATTCTGAAGTTTTGCAGAATTCCGACAATTACTCCCGAGAACAACTTTTCTCGTTACTTAGTACTACTACTTGCTCTGGCTCTACTCAGAACAAGCAAAAAAAGACGCCCATAAGGGCGCCAAAGTTTTACAGATCTGCTCTTTAAAACGCCTCTTCTTCATAATGGCTATACAGGTGAAATACCGAGCGCACAAATTCTGAACGGCGCAGTGCTATCGCCTCAAAGCGCTTATCCAGGGGCAACTTCATCACCTCATTCATACTTAACCCTTGCGAAGCAGCCAGCGTTAACGTCTCATCTATCCATTGCAGATACGCTTGCATTTGCTGCAAGGACTCACCGTTTTTATCAACAGGCCCATGACCCGGAACGATCAACTGATAGGTTAACGCTCCGAGCTTCGCAATATCATTTATCCAGACACGCAGCCCTGGCGTATGTGGCGTCGTCAACGCACGCTGAAAAAACACAATATCCGAAGCAAACAATACACCGCTGGTTTCGTCCAGCATCACCAGATCGGCACCGGCATGCCCACTCATCGCGATAAAACGCAAACGGTGCTTGCCTACTTGCATCACCGGCATCTGATCAATGTTAAGTGGCTTAGTTGGCAAAAAAACTTCAGTTGATCGCATCCAGTCACCGACCAATCGATACATATTCTCAGCAAAGGCGTTACCATGCTGCGCAATCAGTTGGCCCGTTTCAGGAAGCGCCCAGATTGTTGCCTCTGTAAATGCCTGATTTCCCAAAAAGTGATCCGGATGGTGATGGCTGTTAAACACATGAATAACCGCTTTATCTGTCACTGAGCGGATCGCTTCGCGTAGTGCTTCGCCATAGCGTTTTGATGGCCCTGTATCAAAAACAACCACCCCCTCTTCTGTAACGATAAAGGCAGTATTGACAATGTTACCGCCATTTTCACGCGTAAAGTCTTGCAGCTTTCCTTGAAGCAACCAGGTATTTTCTGCAATCTTTTCAGGGATGAGCTGATATTCCAGTTTTGCGGCTAAAGCACTAAAGGATGTACTTATCAGGAGAGTCAAAAAAACGAATCGCATTATGTGCATCATCTGCTCCTACAGCGCTTTTTCAAACTCATTACCGTTGTTATCCCTAAGCCATAAGTGATACAGCTCAGTAGAAGTCAGGTCAGAAGCCAGATCAAAAGAGAAGACAGGGTTCTCGCTGACCGGTTGTGATAACTCCATCCTGAGTAATGCCTGACCAGACTGATCACGCAACTCAAGCTGTTGCAGGTAGAACTCCGGAATAGCATCGACTAAGCCGGTATCCATCGGATGAATCACCTTAACCTTGTAACGACCAAGCCCCTCTCGCAGTACTTTTTTAGCACTGATTTCACCTAAGTGGCTTTCCCAGTAAGGGCTGGCATTGGCCACGCTTGGCGTTGTGCATCCTCCACCCGCAGCATCCAGATAGCTTCCACCCACCAGCCATTCGCCCTGTTGTGTTAACACTGCTGCACGTATCGGTGTGGCCTGCTGAACTTTGATTCGCAAAGAGATATTCGGCGCAACTTGTTTCAGCGGATAATAGGTATAAATATGCTGAATCGGATTTAAATCAGCCCAGACAACAATTTTTTCGATCTTTTCGGATAACGCAGTGGTATCCACAGTGACCGGTACTTGGGTGGGATCTTCTGCAAAAGGAGGAACCGAAACGACAACGCGATCATCAAACTGATAAGGCGTATCGCCTAAAAATACATTTCTCAGATAATCCCACATCGGAGATTTCAGAGGATCATCCGACGCCAGAACTAACGGACTCAATAACAAACCAAGCACTACCAACATACGGTACATAGCGGCTTTTATAGTCTGCATCCGAGTCTCCTCTTTTGATACTTTTTAACACTTTCAGATGGTTATTGGGTAACGTTATAAAGCTCCGGCAACTCATAGGTTAAACCGTAACGACTAAACAGAGCCTCCATCTCACCGGAACGCACCATCTTTTCCACCACCTCTTCCACCGCGTAGCTTAGCTGCCGATAGCTGCTTTTCACTGCCATACCGACATCCCACTTCTGCTTACCTATCGACGGAAAACCATTTTCGGCCACCTGATAACGCGGATCATTCGCTGTAAATAACAGATGATCTATCTCCGAGCGCATCGCCATGACCGCGTCTACCTCCCCCGCTTGCATAGCAGCAAAGGCTTTACCGGGGTTTCCATAGTGGTGCACATTTTTACGCATGCGCCCCTGAAAAGCAGAGGTCAGATAAAAATCCGGCAAACTATCGATCTCAACGCCGATCGGGTAGTACTGAAAAACCGCCATAGTTTTTACTGCATCGATTTTTTCTGCGTCAAAAGATACCCGCCACGATTCACGCTGATACGGCCCGAACATCACGACCTGCTCATTTACCATTTCGCCAGTTTGCGTATCCTGCCGGTAAGCAAACTCACGGTCATAAGGAACCCGCATCATCACATCAGAGACTTTCTTCAACGCCAATGGGTTTTCTGCATCTTTGTCCAGATAATGCCCTTTCCAGACATTATTGCGCAGGTCATCTTCTAAGTTTTCGTCCGGGGTAATCCAGTGCAACTGCAAATCAAGATTAAATGCGGCGGCTATTGCTTTACCCAACTCGATATCAACACCTTTAGGCTGCTCATCGACCAGATAAGAGTACGGGGGAAAGTCATGGTAAACACCGACGATGAGATGCCCTGAAGCGATCACATCATCGTAAGCACGGGCTTGCACCTGTCCGGAGAACCCCAGACAGATACTTATCAGAAAAGCGGAGAGCTTATTCTTCAACACTGATCGACTCCAACCAGGTACGGATCGCCCATAGCGCTTCCTGGCTCAGATAGTCTGCCATTGCGGGCATATACACAGCACCATCACGTACCGCCCCATTAACGACACGATACTGGTACCACTCATCACCTTCCAGGCCAGCTTCCAGCATGCGCAAATCAGGCGCGATACCCCCTGAAATACCCTCTAATCCATGGCAACGCGCACAGTTCTGGGTATAGGCAGAGTAGCCAATTTTGATAGCCTCAGCATTCTTTTCATAAGGCGGACGGTAAGGGTTTTCATCAAGCCATTCTTCACCCAGTGGATCCAATCCTTCTACATCAACACCCTGAGGTGTCACATCTCCATGCGCCATCGCTTGAGTTGAAAGACCCGCACAAAATACCAGTGCAGCCGTCGATAGTAATAGTTTATTTTTCAGGAACATTAGATTCACCCACATTTTTGTTATCACGACACACATATCGGATCGGAACTGGATAGTGTCTCACTGTTGCTTAAATAATGACCCAGACAAATCAATTCAAAAAGTGTACTTTGGCGCGCAAAAACTAGTTCCTTGGTACTGGGTTTAACGGCGACACAAAAAATCCGATAAACTTTTTACAGTATGCCTGAAATGGACAGTACTTGACTTTATGGGTCTGGCGAGGAGTTTAAAGCCTTATAGTAAATATGGGTTCCGCTGTGCCGGATACCCCGGATACAGGTGTTTTTTTTGGGGGGGGGTTAAGGAGAAGAGCGCTACGAGAGAGAGGCCGGGGCACCACCAAAGTGACGACCTGACCTTACAGATAGTTTAACGTTTCTGCTTTAATTTTTGGTTACGAGGTTTCGTAAAACATAGTGCAAAATACCGCCGTGCTGGTAATAACCCCACTCACTTTCAGTATCTATTCTTACTTTAAGCTTAAAATTAACAACCTTACCGTCGGTTTTCTTTGCTTCAGCTTTAATCTGATCAGGCTTATCATCTAAGCTACTGAAACTAAAAATCTCAGTACCCTCCAAGCTTAAAGATTCAGCACTGTCGCCCGGCATATACTCTAGTGGAAGCACGCCGAAACCGACTAAATTGGAACGGTGTATTCGCTCGTAACTTTGTGCAATGACGACTTCAATGCCGAGTAATTTTGTGCCTTTAGCCGCCCAGTCCCGGCTTGAACCCGTGCCATATTCCTTGCCCGCCAACACCACCAATGGTGTTTTGTTTTCTTGATAGCGCATGGCGGCATCGTAAATACTGGTCACTTCGTCATTGGGAAGGTAGCAGGTATAACCCCCTTCCGTTTCCGGGGCTAACTGATTACGCAGGCGTGTATTAGCAAAGGTACCGCGCATCATCACTTCATGATTACCGCGCCGTGAGCCCAGGCTGTTAAAGTCTTTAACGACAATACCCTGGTCTTGCAAATAATGACCTACAGGACTATCGGCTTGAATAGCACCTGCCGGTGAAATATGGTCAGTGGTAATAGAGTCGCCCACTTTAACAATACAACGGGCGTTTTTAATCGTCGGTAACGCAGGCACATCACGGGTAATAGCCTCAAAAAACGGAGGATTTTTAACGTAAGATGATTCAGGCCAGCTATACGTTTTACCCTCTGGCACAGGCAATTCCCGCCATTGTTCAGTGCCTTCGAATACGTCTTGATAGCGCGACTTAAACATTGCAGCAGACACCGAACTGGCTATCAAATTGCTGACTTCCTGAGCGGTGGGCCAAATATCTTTTAAGAATACTGGCTTGCCCTCATTATCATGACCGAGAGGTTCCTTGGTTAAATCTTTTGTCATAGTGCCTGCTATGGCATAAGCGACCACTAACGGTGGTGATGCCAGGTAGTTGGCACGCGTATCCTGATGAATTCTGCCTTCAAAATTTCGATTACCGGACAGCACTGAGCTGACCGTGAGTTTACCTTTATGGATTGCATCACTAACCACCTTCGGGAGAGGGCCTGAGTTGCCAATACAGGTGGTGCAACCAAAACCCACTACATCGAAGCGCAGTGCCTGAAGATCATCTAACACGCCCGCTTTCTCTAAATAAGCAGGAACCACCTGAGAGCCCGGTGCGAGCGACGTTTTAACCCATGGCTTGGTGGTTAACCCGCGAGCTCTGGCTTTTTGTGCGACTAACCCGGCAGCGATCATCACGGCCGGGTTAGACGTGTTGGTGCACGAAGTTATAGCGGCAATGACCACGTCACCATGTTGAAGGTAGTGAGTGTTGCCATCAATTTCTATTTCTACTGCACCTAACACAGGTTGATTGCCAATGGCGGTTGAACCTCCTTCATCGGCAAATCGACTGAGTGTGTCGTTATCAAGCTCAACGCCTTGTAATTGCATATGCTCAAGGAAGGCCCGTTTTGCATCAGTGAGCGCAATTTTGTCCTGAGGGCGCTTAGGGCCCGCAATGCTAGGCACAACCTCTGCTAAATCAAGTTGTACGCTATCAGAATAGTTGGCGGGTGCTGCACCCTCTTCGCGCCAAAAGCCTTGCGCTTTGGCGTAGGCTTCAACAACTCGAATCTGGTCTTCTTCGCGACCACTTAAGCGCATGTAGGTAAGAGTTTCATCGTCAATCGGGAAGATGCCGCAAGTAGCACCATATTCAGGTGCCATATTGGCGATGGTCGCACGGTCAGCTACGGGCAGATTGGCAAGACCATCACCATAAAACTCAACAAATTTACCGACGACGCCTTTCTCGCGTAAGATTTTGGTTACTGTTAAGACGAGGTCGGTTGCTGTTGCGCCTTCATTCAGCGATCCTTTGAGCTCAAAACCTATCACCTCGGGCAGCAACATGCTGACGGGTTGCCCTAACATGGCCGCTTCGGCTTCAATGCCACCAACGCCCCAGCCAAGCACGCCAAGACCATTAATCATGGTCGTATGTGAGTCAGTACCGACTAAGGTGTCTGGGAGCAATAGAGTCTCGTCGTGCTTGGTTTTATGCATATCAATTTTTTGCATAACAACATGGGCGAGGTATTCAAGGTTAACCTGATGCACGATACCCGTACCCGGTGGTACTACACGAAAATCAGAAAATGCTTTTTGCCCCCAACGTAAAAACTGATAACGCTCTTTGTTGCGTTCAAACTCGATAGCGGTGTTCTTGCTCAAGGCGTCTTCTGAGCCAAAGAAGTCGACCATAACCGAGTGATCGATGACGAGATCCACAGGCACTAACGGATTGATTTGATCTGGATCGCCTTCGAGTTTAATCATCGCATCGCGCATTGCTGCTAAATCGACAATGGCGGGGACACCGGTGAAATCTTGTAATACGACGCGTGCGGGTGTGAAGGCAATTTGTTGCTGAGACGGCGTTTTAGCATCCCAGGCACATAAGGCTTCAATATCGTGCTTGTGTGTATGGTGACCATCCTCATTCCGCAACAAGTTTTCGAGTAAAATTTTCATGCTGTAGGGAAGCTTTTGCACAGCATCCTGATTAGGCAGGCGTGTAATGTCATACATTGAAAAGGTTGACTGGTTAACATCAATGTCGCGCTTAGTATCAAAGCTATTGTTGCTCATGTCTCTGAACTCCTTACTTGTATACAATCCTCCACCAGACTCCTGATCTGGTGGAGGAAAACTGTCAATCAGGCTTATCAGTCACAGCTCCGGTAGAAGCAGAGCTAACTGTTCTCGCATATTTTGCCAGCAGTCCTCTGGTATATTTTGGTGCAGGCTGTTGCCAGTTCTGCTTTCTCCTGGCCATTTCTTCATCGTTAATATTGAGCGTGATCTCACGTTTTTGCGCGTCAATGGTAATGCTATCACCATTTTCTATCAGTGCGATGGCACCGCCCACATATGCTTCAGGCGTGATATGGCCTACGACAAAACCCCTGCTACCGCCTGAAAAGCGACCATCGGTGATAAGCGCGACATCATTACCTAAGCCTTTACCCATAATTGCCGAGGTGGGGCTCAACATTTCCCGCATGCCAGGGCCGCCTCTCGGACCCTCGTAGCGAATCACAACTACGTCACCGGCGACCACCTGGCCATCAATAATAGCGGCAAAACCTTGTTCTTCTGAGTCATACACTTTAGCCATGCCGGTAAAGTTTAAACCCTCTTTGCCTGTGATTTTTGAAACGGCGCCTTCAGGCGCTAAATTACCGCTGAGTATCACCAAATGACTGTCTTTTTTGATTGGCTTATCAAAAGGTAAAATAATAGTCTGCCCTTCAGGATAATCAGCTACCCCGGCCAAATTTTCGGCCATGGTTTTGCCGGTGACTGTCATGCAATCGCCGTGCAGCATGCCTGCATCTAACAAACGCTTCATCAGAGGCTGAATGCCACCGATTTCAATTAATTCAGACATCAGATATTGACCACTTGGACGCAAGTCGGCAATCACCGGTGTTTTATCACCAATGCGCACAAAATCATCCAATGTCACTTCCACCCCTACGGCGTCGGCCATCGCAATTAAATGCAGCACTGCATTGGTAGATCCTCCTAGCGTAATGGTCAGCGTAATAGCATTCTCAAATGCCTTTTTGGTCATAATATCAGAGGGCTTAATGTCATGTTCGAGCAAGTAAACAATGGCTTTTCCTGCATCGACACAGTCTTGTTTTTTGCTATCTGAAACCGCATTCTGCGCAGAGCTGTTCGGCATACTCATGCCCAACGCTTCAATCGCCGAGGCTAAGGTATTTGCCGTATACATGCCGCCGCAGGAGCCCGGCCCGGGGATCGCCGTTTTTTCAATATGTTCCAACTGAGTGATGGGAATATTGCCGCTGGCATAACCCCCTACCGCTTCAAATACTGACACAATATCTGTGTGGTTTTCGCCCGGTAAAATCGTCCCACCATAAACAAAGATAGAGGGCCGATTCAGGCGTGCCAGACCCATCAGACATCCGGGCATATTTTTATCGCAGCCGCCAATAGCAATAATGCCATCATGTCCCATGCCGGCCGATACCGCCTCTATAGAATCACAAATAACTTCACGCGATACCAAAGAATACTTCATGCCTTCGGTGCCCATGGAGATACCGTCAGAGATGGTAATGGTGTTATAAATTACACTTTTAGCACCGGCGCTATCGACGCCCTTACCCACCTCTTCTGCAAGGGTGTTAATGTGCATGTTGCATGGCGTGACCATTGACCAGGTTGAGGCAATACCCACCTGCGGTTTTTTGAAATCTGTGTCGCCAAATCCTACCGCCCTTAACATAGCGCGACTAGGAGCCTGAGCTGCACCATCTACGATTTTTTTTGAATATTTGCGCAGTTTATCGGTACTCATATTTTTATCTTCTTTGTCAGCTTCAAAAAATGCACAATAAAATTGTACAAACAAATAAACAATCTAGAGAAAACCTTCTTGACACAATCTTTCGTGTAACACTTTTATATGTGCCGGGCCAATCTCGCAGCAGCCTCCGATAATCGAGGCCCCCTCTCTTACCCAGCCCATAGCATATTCTGCGTATTGTGCTGGACTCAAGTCCTGACGTACCTCTAGCTGCTCAACAGTGCCACCCGGCAGCAAAGGCCCTACCGAAACAAAACCATTGGCATAAGCCCCAATCTTCTTACCCATACTACGCAACTGTGGCCAGCAATCATTAATAGCCTCAGGGTGGCTGCAATTTAACAGGGTTGCCTCAGCCCCCAAAGAGGCGAGTACTTGCAAGGCTTCATGCAGCGATTCACCACTGCGTAACAGCCCCGGATGGAAGTCACTAACAGTTAGCGCCACCCATACGGGCTTGCCACTTTCCATTGCTGCTGTGCAGGCTGCACGTGCCTCATTTATGGAGGCCATCGTTTCGCACAAGAAAAGGTCACTGGCGGGAGATTGCAATTCAACAAGCCGACGATAAGCGTCCAGTGAAGCCTCGAACGGTAGCGATACATCGGGCCGGTAACTGGCAACCAGCGGCGGCAAACACCCCGCTATGACAACATCATCGCGTTCGGCCAGTTCAATGGCACCTAAGGCAGCCTCCATAGCAGACTTGTGAAGCGCCTCCAATTGAGCCAGCTCATTTTCCCGTGCCAGACGCTGTGGCGTCGCGGTATAGGTATTGAGTGTGATAACACGAGCACCACTCTCAATAAAATCGAGGTGCAAGTCTCGCACCAGCATTGGCTCATTCAACATAATATCGGCAGACCAAAGAGGGGTAGTTTTACGCGAGCTTCTGCGTAAAAGCTCCTGTCCCATGCCCCCATCAAGTAGTGTGATGTGATTCAATCTTTCTTACCCCAGTATTAGTTTGTTGCCAACGCAGCATGCCTTAATTTGCGCCAAGCAGAAATTGTTTATTTACCTATTCCATTAAGAGTACGTTCAACCTCAGATGTTCAACATAAACAACACCGGCATTTAATAATCGATCCGCCGCTTACTTACAGATTGCTTTTTCCGGATTCAGACTACGCTGGACCAGCGCTTTAATCAGTTGTATAGGTTTGACACTATTTTTACGGATAGTTGTTCATTCCTTCAATCCAGTCAAAAATGTCATTGTAGGGATGAAAGAATTAAGTAGTGAATTAGTGAATGAATTAGTTCAAAGTAAAATTTGAGGCTCATTCAACCTGAGAAATACAGGAGCGCATCATGGCAGGTGGCTGGTCCCGGGACGGGGCGGTTCAAGATCAAATTGATGCCAGTGTAGAAGATGCGATAACACTGGCTCGCAGTCGGTTACCTATCGGCGATAGTTTAACGCATTGCGAGGAATGTGAAGCCATCATCCCAGAAGCCCGACGCAAGGCTGTGCCCGGCGTGCGATTATGTGTCCGCTGCCAGACAGAACTCGACAAACAGCAAGCGAACCTCAGTAGCTATAACCGACGCGGCAGCAAAGACAGCCAATTGAGGTGACCTTCAAACGGAACGAAAAGGACATGGTTACTATAGGTTTTGTAAATAAGTGGGAGCAGATGAAACATGCCGGGAATAATAAAAGTAAGTTTCATCTGA
>NZ_JBFIIH010000078.1:0-20268 GCF_041601355.1 Neptunomonas sp. | reverse complement strand
TTGATGAGTGGTGGTTTTTGGGGATTAGTTTTTGGTGGGGTAATCGGTGGATTAGTCAGCAAGGCTATTGTGAATCTGCTGACAGGTGGCGTGTCCCCTCAAATAGCTTTTTTCAAAGCAACCTTTGCTGTGATGGGCAAAGTGGCAAAAGCAGATGGCCGGGTTACTGAGAATGAAATTCAGTTTGCGCGTGATGTAATGGCGCGAATGAATTTATCAGAAGAGCGTAAACGTGAAGCGATGGGGTACTTCTCTGAAGGTAAGGAGGCTGATTTCAATATCGCTGATGTGTTATCGCCTTTATCGCGTGTCATTCAGTCGCAGGCCGCTGTGAAAATCATGTTTGTTGAAATTCAACTGCAAGTCGCCATGGCAGATGGGCAGATGTCTCCGGCTGAGTTGGCAGTAGTACAAGAGGTTTGCACCTTATTGCGTATGTCAGGTGTGGAAATGGCTGCACTTATGTCAAGAATGCAGGCGCAACAAGCATATCAACAGCAGAGCTATCAGCAGCATCAGCATTTTCAACAAGCATCTGAACAGAGCTTGCTTAAAGAGGCTTATGGTGTGTTGGGTGTAAAACAGGGTGATGCTGAGGCAGACATCAAAAAAGCCTACCGTAGATTAATGAGCCAGCATCATCCGGATAAATTGGTTGCCAAAGGCTTACCGCCTGAAATGATGCAACTTGCCAAAGAGAAAACCCAGGAGATACAGGCGGCATACGATCGTGTTAAAACCGCCAGAAAAAACTAATGTTTATATAGGATTTGCTTGTTTGTTTTGCGGTAGTACAGGCGTGCCTGGCGGCTGATTTATCGAAGGGGCTGGCGTTGAAGGGATTGAAATGACCTCTTTTTCGGCTTTTACAATATAGGTTTCAAGCAGGCCGCGCGTGTAGCGAATCAGCCATTCTTGACCTTGACGTGTGTTGCTGGTCGCTGGTAAACGACTTTGGTGGTAGTTATGTGAGTTATGTGAGTTATTTAAGTTGTTTGAGCTATTTAAGTTATTACGCTGTGCTGTTTCCAGACGTAATCTTGAATAGCTTTTGTGTGAACGTGAAGAGCTTCCTGGATTGTCAGTGTAAATATCCACTGTTGTGATTTTGAGCTCAGGTATCAGGTTTAAAAGCTTTGGTGCGCTGATATCCGGTGATTGTTGCGCATTAATGATCAATAAATGAATATTGGCTTGCGCTTGAAGGTCTAGCGCCAAGGCTGTTGCCCATGTCGCTCCGGTGCCGGCCCCTGCCAGTATAAATCTATCAATGCCTTTCTGTTGCAGTGCCTGCACGGCCGTTATGCCTCGCTGAATTATTTGTTGGTAAGCTTCTGAACTCTGTCTTTCCGCTTCAGGCTCAGATTCAGACTCAGTCTCTTGGCTTGCTGGGAGTGTCGTGGTTGGCGTTGTGTTTGCAGTCGTGTTTTGTTCTGTAGGTGTGGCTGATTCAGGGGTGGCCGTTGAGTCTTCTGTGTCTGTGGGTGGTTGTGAACGAATAGCTTTGAGACTAGGAAGTGTTCGGATCGGATTTGCCCGTGTTACAGGTGCGGGAAGAGGGATGGCTAATGTGCTCCAGCCAAATTCGGACAAACCGGTTCTTAGAGGCTCAATGAAAATCGGCCAGTTTGGGTGGGTGAAATCATCCGGAAAAAAAATTATCCCTCCGTGGGATTGTGCTCCGCTCCTGTTGCGATAATAGGCTTCAAAATTATCTTCGCCGGCTTTTAAATAAAGTATCTCGGTTTCTGAATTCATTAACTCTTTAGATACGTCTGCTAATAGAGACGATTGTTTGTCCGGTTCAATTCGGTTTGCTGTTGTGATCTCGGGTAGGGTCTCTGGCGGCTGTGTGGATGTTTGTGTATCGCCGGCAGGCGTGTCTTCAGCAAGCGTTGAGGTTATGCCACCGCTGGCAAGCCAGAGGAGCGTCAGAATCATAAGGCGACAATGCAGTGTTTTGATTTTCATAGCGTGATTATCAGGGAAAAAAAATATCCTGCAAGTCTGGCGCTGTTTAAATCATTAGGCTTGGGTACAATAGGGCCTCTTAATCATGAGATGGAAAGCTAAGTTATGTCCGATTTTAAAATAGCCCCTTCAATTTTGTCTGCAGATTTTGCTCGTTTGGGTGAAGAGGTTGATAATGTTCTGAGTGCAGGAGCTGATATCGTGCATTTTGATGTGATGGATAATCATTATGTGCCTAACTTAACGATCGGTCCCATGGTGTGTAAAGCATTAAGAAATCATGGTGTTACAGCGCCTATCGATGTGCACCTGATGGTTAAGCCTGTGGATAGAATGATCGCTGATTTTATAGCGGCGGGTGCAACCTATATTACTTTTCATCCTGAAGCGTCTGAGCATATTGATCGCTCATTGCAGATGATTCGTGATGGCGGTTGTCAGGCAGGTCTGGTTTTTAATCCTGCGACGCCATTGCATTACCTGGATTATGTAATGGATAAAGTGGATATGATTTTGTTGATGTCCGTGAATCCCGGTTTTGGTGGACAGTCGTTCATCCCTGCAACTCTCGGCAAATTACAAGAAGTACGCAAACGAATAGATGCGAGCGGTCAGAGTATTCGCCTTGAGGTTGATGGTGGAGTGACTGTTAACAATATAGCCAGTATAGCAGCGGCCGGTGCAGATACATTTGTTGCGGGTTCTGCAATTTTCAATACTGATGATTATGCCGCTACTATTGCACAGATGAGAGCAGAGCTGGCAAAGGCAAAAGGGATAACTTGTTAATGAGGTCATTGTTTAATGGTAATCTGCCGAAGCTGGTGATGTTCGATCTGGATGGAACGCTGGTGGATAGCGTTCCTGACCTCGCATTTGCGGTGGACGATGCGTTTCGCAGTGTGAGCCTGCCTGAAGTGGGAGAGGCCAATGTGCGTTTGTGGGTTGGAAATGGCGCTGAGGCTCTGTTAAAGCGAGCACTGGCTTATGTTTCAGCCGAAGCAGATTCTGATTTTTTTGAGCGGGTTTTTTCAGAATTTCTCTGCACATATAGTCATTGCTTAGCCGATAAGAGCAAGCTATATCCTGGCGTTTTAGAAACACTGGAAGCGCTGAGTAATTTAAATATCCCCATGGCCGTAGTGACTAATAAGCCCATTGCTTTTACGTTACCCATGCTATCTGAACTGAAGTTGTCGCATTTTTTTGCAGAGGTACTGGGTGGTGATTCGTTAGAAAGGAAAAAACCAGATCCATTGCCCTTGGAAACCTTGATGTCACAGTTTAGTTTGCAGCCTCAGCACGTTCTAATGGTAGGAGACTCAAGTAACGATATTACTGCAGCTAAGTCCGCAGGCTGTGCCATTGTCGCTGTTTCATATGGATATAATCATGGGAAGAATATTTATGAGGCTGGAGCGGATAAGGTGGTGTCCTCGTTAAAAGAGCTGTTGTGATAAACGATTCGTTCTGATCAATATGCCAATCATTATTGGCATCCGGAAAAAATAAATATCGAAAATTAGTAATGTGTATTGGTGATAAGGGCTGCTATCTCTACCGTATGAGATAAATGTTACATGATTACCCTTATATTTATTAAGTGTCGCTTTTTTTATTTGCCCTAAGTTGTTGAAATATATGTAATCCCTCGGAATACCTTCTTTCTTTGTATCCAAGTAGAGACATTTCTCTTGTCGAATCTGTGAGTTTTGATGATTGTCGAATAAATACTTATTTGAATCAATAGATTAGTATTATTGGCATGTTTATTTCATAGTGTGAATAAATGCTAATTTCATGGAATGAATAAATGCTGAATAGATCGTTGTGTATTCAATAATTATTATGAGATGGTTTGATTATGGCTATAGTTTATGAATTAAGTAATGATCCTTTGTTGTTGTCACAGTACTATGAAATACGTGAAGCTTGTTTCAGGGCTGAATTGGGGCTCTCCTTATTTGACGGTGGTGAGGATGAGCACGATGTACCAGGGCAGATTCTGATTATTCGTGAAGGTAATGTATGTCTGGGCGGGGTTCGTGTAAGTGGATGTTCACCTGGCGACGCTGGGCGGTTACCAGTTGAGAGCTCAGATTTTCAGCTAAGAGATGTATGTTCGGATTTTATGTTTGAATCTGACGGGTATTGCCAATGGTCTCGATTAGCAATAAGGCCGGAATGTAGAAATAGAGTTGATGTATTGCGCTTGTGTGAGAGGTTGATTGAAACAGCTCTGGAGTTGGGGTATGTATATTCATTCTACATAACGGGAGAGGCGCGTACGCGCTTGTTTCAGAAGCTTCACAAAAAATTGGGCTGTCAATATGAAGTTCTGCGTGATGCCTCTATGCCGGTAGAAGAAGGTTTTGAATCGCTGCCTCATCTGCTTTCTGTTGCGCGTTTAGACAAAAAAGCTATTCAGTTCATGCGAGTGCAGGAAAGAAAAGTGGCTTAGTTGTTAACTGTTTTTATTGGGGTATAGGCTTTCAGGATGACATATCTTACGATCACCCTTGGTATGACTGCTAAGGGTGTTCAATCAAGTGCATCTGCAAGTACTGGTTTGAGTGATCTAAGTTCTGTGCTGGGTTAATGTTAGTTCTGTTCTGCTTTTTTGATTGTATTCTACACTCCATTCTTCCTTCTTTATAATTTCTTCTGTCTTTTCTCTTCGGTCTTATATCCTTGATGTTTTTGTTTTTTCCTGGGCAAATAGAAATTATTTGCCTCTTACCTACTACTAAAATCTTCATCAAATATTAATGCCCCTCATTTTTTTTGTGTCATAATTGCGACTGTTTTGGGTGGCGAGCCTGTGCTCGTCCATGCTTTACTTCGAAGCGATTTAATAAGAGATGTTATTCGTAATGTGCAGAGTTTATGCTAAATTTAATAACATCAAAGCGCAGAGACGCAAAAGTTGCGTTTCTATTAAGGAGTTAGGGGACTACATATGCTTGTCTTTCCAGGGAATATGCCAAAAAAAATCAAGGTTCTTGTAGCCGCATCAATTTTTACTGTGATGGCAGGCTGTGCAAATAATAATTCATACCCTCCTGTTGCTGAAGAAGATCGTTTTGTTCAGCCCGAGTATAATTATGTTATTGGTGCAGGGGACTCTGTACAAATATTTGTGTGGGGAAATGCTGAACTGTCAACTTCCGTGACTGTGCGTCCGGATGGGAAAATCACAACAAATTTAGTTGAGGACCTTGAGGCAAGCAGTAAAACCTCTACTGAATTAGCAAGAGAAATTGAAACTATATACTCGGAATATATTAAAAACCCTGTTGTGACAGTGATTGTTAATAATTTCGTTACTATTCCTGATCATCGAATTAGGGTTGTAGGTGCCGGTGCTGACCCTCTGAAGCTCCCTTACAGTAAACATATGACTTTATTGGACTTGATGATAGAAGTAGGAGGCCTTAATGAGTTTGCCGACGGCAATAAGGCTGTGTTGGTGAGGCGTTTTGATGGAGAGCAAAAAACGTATGGTTTACGTCTTGACAGTCTGTTGAAAGACGGAGATATAACCGCTAATTTAGCGCTTAAACCGGGTGATATTGTGATCATTCCTGAAGCATGGTTTTAGTCTTAATAATAACTTGGCGTGTTATAACTTATGCGTGAAATTTTAAATCAGTTATCTGAGTATATCTGGGGTATCTGGCGTTTTCGCTGGATTGGTCTTCTGGTTATTTGGCTTGTTGCAATGGGTGGCTGGATTTTTGTATCCCTGACCCCCGAGAAGTATTTAGCGACGGCGAGAGTGCATGTTGATACTAATACCATTCTGCGGCCTTTATTGAGAGGGCTCGCTATACAGCCTGATGTTGATCAACGTATCGCTTTGATGAGCAGGACTTTGCTTAGTCGTCCGAATTTAGAGAAGTTAATGCGTATGGCTGATATGGATCTGTATATTAAAAATGATTCCGATAAAGATAAGCTGCTCGATACAATTTTGAACTCGATTACATTGGCGGGTGACCGCAGGAATGCCTCTTTATATTCCGTTTCTTTTAAGCACGAAAATCGCGATACGGCAAAAAAAGTAGTTCAGTCCCTCATTACTATTTTTGTTGAAAGCGCCTTAGGTGATAAACGTCAGGACAGCTCGGGAGCGCAGGAGTTTTTAGATAAGCAGATAGCTGATTATGAGCAACGCCTTATTGATGCTGAGAAACGCCTGGCTGATTTCAAACAGCGAAATGTTGGTGTGTTGCCTGGAGAGACGGGTGGCTACTATCAGCGCTTAGAGACTGAAAAAGCTCAGTTGGAAATGGCTCAGTTGCAACTTCGTGAGCTTGGCACTCGTCGCGATGAATTAATGCGTCAGATTGAGGGTGAAGAGCCTGTTTTTTTAGCGAGCCAAATCGAAAGCAATCCAGAAATAAGAGCGCTTGAAGGACGTATCTCCTCGCTCGAAGGGTCGCTTGATAGCCTGTTATTGAAATACACAAATCGACATCCTGATGTTGTGCAAACGAACGATATTATCGCTGTTTTAAAAGCGAAAAAGCGAGCTGAAGAAGCGCGGGTTAAAGCTACAATGCCTGATCAGTTTTCTGGTTTGCTGGACAGCCCCGTTTATCAACAAATGAGAAGCATGCTGGCGGAAACTGAGGCGACTGAAGCCGAATTGCGCACACGTGTTGAAGAATATCAGAAACGCGTTAATGAGCTGGAAGCAAAAGTAGATAATATTCCATTAATCGAAAGTGAGCTTCAACAACTTGATCGTGATTATGGTGTTATTTCTCAGCAACATAAAACCTTATTAAGTCGACGCGAATCAGCATTGATCTCTGAGAATGTCGGGCAGCAGGCTAATGATGTGAAGTTCCGTGTTATTGATCCGCCGTTTGTCCCACAAAAACCGAACGAGCCTAATAAAGTGCTGATGAATGCGGCAGTTTTATTGCTCGCAATAGGTGGAGGCTTAGGTGGTGCGTTGTTAATTTCTCTTTTCCATCCTGTGATAAGCAATCGTACAACTTTGGCTCAGGTAACAGGTTTACCAGTGCTGGGTACTGTGATGAAAATTCAGTCTCCTGCCGATAAGCGCAGAAAGTTACGAGGAAATATGGTCTTCTTTGCCTTACTGGGTTCTCTGCTGGTGGTTTATGTAGGGATATCTGTTTTTCATGGTATGGACTCCATTATTGCAGGGGTTGATGGGTACTTTAGGATGGTGTTTGTATGAGTATTATAGAGCGTGCAATACAAAAGCTTGATCCTAAAAGTCATGCTGATAAGGTCAAAAACGGTAGTGAGAAAAGTGCTGAGAGCAAAATTGAGAGCAGGGTTGGCAGCAATGTCGGGAGAGTAGATGAGGCAAGTGCAACAGGCACTGCTCAAAGTAAATTAGCGGTAGGTGTTTCAACGCCTCAAGTCGATAACGCCAGCCCTTTGCCTGCGGATCTTCTTCATATACCGTTAGCAAGGCTGAGTGCTTTAGGTATGGTGACGCCTAATGCACCACGAAGTGTTATTGCTGAAGAGTATCGTTCTATAAAGCGTCCGTTATTAATTAACTTACAAGGAGGTGGCGCGTCACAGGTAGATCATGCAAACCTTGTGATGGTCGCAAGTGCTTTGTCAGGTGAAGGGAAAACATTTTCGGCTATCAATTTAGCGATGAGCATCGCTATGGAGCAGGATAAGTCGGTTCTTTTTGTCGATGCGGATGTTTCTAAGGCTTCTGCGGGGGGTTTATTAGGCGTTCCTGATAAAGCTCCTGGTTTGATTGATCTCCTTGAAAATAAAGGTATGCGCTTTCAAGACGTCGTTTTAAAAACAAATATCCCAAACCTTAGGATCTTGCCTGCCGGGAATTTACATCAACGCGCGACTGAATTATTAGCCAGTGAGAATATGCGCGCGCTGATGTTAGATATATCTCAACGTTATTCAGATCGGGTTATCATCTTTGACTCTCCGCCATTGCTCTTAACAACAGAAGCAAGAGTGCTATCAAACTTCATGGGGCAAATAGTATTCGTCGTTGCTGCTGAGCAAACTTCTCAGGAGGCTGTAGTCGAAGCTTTGCAGCATCTTAGTAGTGATAGCATTGTAGGTATGGTCTTGAACAAGGCTCAGCACAAGGCATCAGGAAGCTACGGCTATGGATATGGCTATGGATATGGCTATGGCTATGGTGGCAGGCATAAGACGAATGAAGAAGATGCTATAAAATAAAGGATAGCTACATGTGCCTTAAGTTAGATAAAAAGTTAGCGTTATGCGTTTTTGTTTGTGGGAATTTTGCTACAACGAGTGTCTTTTCAGCAGACTGGCAGGTGACGAAATCGCTGACTGTATCTGAGGTATATACAGATAATGTTGATCTAACACACGATAATAAAAAAAGTGAGTTTATTACGACCGTTACTCCAGGTATCTCGGTTCAAGGAAGCGGAGCGAGGGCGAATGTTAGCCTCAACGGCTCAATTGAAGCAAATTCTCTAGACGGAGAGGGGGATGCAATAAACCCACGTTTAGGAGCAGATGCAGATGCAGAGCTTCTGGAAGACTTTCTTTATATCGATGCTTCAATAAATATAATTCAGAACTCAGTTGATGCTTTTAGGCCTAGTGGAATCAATACGTTAAGCAATACCGGTAATACAACCAATACTTATAATTATCAGATCAGCCCTTATATTACTCAGCGTTATAAAGGAATAGCAGAAGTAGTTGGTCGTTATACTTATAACAATCAGTTGAATAGTAATAATAATGCCAGTGACAGTAATAGCCAAAATTTTGAATTAAATGTGAATAGTGGAGATGATTTCCAACGTTTAACGTGGGGAGCGTCTGTAAACTATAAAGACTCTGGAAGCGATAATACAAACAGTGAATTACTTTCAACGGATGTGAGTTTGGGCTATCGCTTTAATAGAACATGGAGTGTCAATAGTTCGGTTGGGATTGAGTCGAATGACTTCGAATCAACACGAAGTGAAAATGACGGATCTCAATGGAGTCTCTCAACGATTTGGACACCTAATAACAGAACATCATTGAATATTGGCTATGGTGATCGTTTCTTTGGAAGCGTGCCAACACTTGATTTTAGCCATCGTAGTCGTAGGAGTTTATTGACTGCAGGTTACTCCAGAGAGCTTACAGATTCAGCAACGCTGCTGAGTCAACAAAGTGCTTTTCAGACAACGGATGCTTTCGGTAATCCTATTGATCCTATTACAGGTGACCCATTATCGCTGGCTAATTCGACTATTAACATAACAGAAGGTCTTTTTATTAATGAAGTGTTTGAATTGTCATACACCCTAACGGGAAGGCGAAGTTCAGTAACCATTGGTGGCAGTCATTCGGTTCAGATATATGAAGATGGTCGCGCAGATGAAACATTGGAGGAGTACAATATTTCGGTGGACAGGCGTCTTTCCAGCAGGCTGACATTAGATGCCGGTTATACCTATAGTCAACAGGAGCGATCTGGAGTAGCTGACGCATTTCGACCGTCTCAGGCGTTGATAGAAGCGCATCAATATAATTTAGGGTTAACGCGTAAGATAGGCGTTGATAGTAACCTGAAGTTTACATACTACTTTACTGATAGTGAATCCGACGATCTGGCCAATGACTATCAGGAAAACAGGTTGCAATTATCGGTTACTACAAAATTATAAATACAGATGATTTTTAATCATGAAGCAAATTTTTCATAGAGTGGATATTCATTAGTCTTCTGGTTGGGTTCTGCTAATTGTTTGGTCGAACTGTTTGTTGAATATTGATTGTGGCTTCCTTAGGTGAATGTTGCCATTTCCCCATGCCAGAATCTTAATCTTGATTTTCATCTTAAGTGCCTGAATATAGAGTGTAATTTATGTCAGAAGTTGAGAGACCGATCATCAATGCGATGACTGTTGATGTTGAAGATTATTTTCAAGTGTCAGCATTTGAAAAGCATATCTCTCGTAATGATTGGGCAAACCATGCAAGCCGCGTTGAAGAAAATACAGATCGTATCCTCTCATTGTTTGCAGCACATAATACTAAAGCAACGTTCTTTACATTGGGTTGGCTGGCTGAACGTTATCCTTCAATGATAGGAAGGATTGTTGAGCAAGGACATGAAATCGCCAGCCATGGATGGGATCATCAGCGTGCTACCAGCCAGAGTAAAGATGAATTCAGAGAAGATATCAAACGCGCTAAAGTAATGCTGGAGGATGTGGCGGGTTGCGCTGTAAAAGGTTATCGAGCCCCGAGCTATTCCATTTGTGCAGAGAATCTTTGGGCACTGGATATTCTTGCAGACGAAGGTCATTTGTACAGCTCCAGTATTGTTCCGATTAAGCATGATCATTATGGAATGCCTGATTCATCTCGTTTTGCTTTTCCCGCGGCGAATGGTCGGTTACTGGAAATTCCTGTTACAACAATTCCTGTTTTTTCCCGAAATATTAATTGTGGGGGAGGGGGATGGTTTCGTTTATTTCCTTACAAGTTTACTAAATGGGCCCTTACTCAAGTTAATGAAGATGAAAAGATGCCGTGTAATTTCTATTTTCATCCATGGGAAATTGACCCTTATCAACCAAAGATTGATAATATTTCGCTGAAGACTCGATTCAGACACTACCTTAATTTGAGCAAAATGCATGGCCGTTTAGAAAGCCTCTTACAAGATTTCAGGTGGGGGCGGATGGATGAAATATTTCTCGATGAAGTGTCTAAACGCCAATGATTTCAGCTGTTCAGTATCGAACTCTCGGTATTGATGAATATGTGTAATGCCGGGCAATAATATCTAAAAGAAAATTTAGTAATGGAGTACCTATGAGTCTCGAAGTCTTGGAATTGGAAAATAATGATTCATCAAGATGGGATGCATTTATTGAAAAGAGCGACGATTCTACTTTTTTTCATCGTGCAGGCTGGAAAGTCGTTCTTGAAGAGGCCTATGGACATAAAGTTCATTTTCTTTATGCAGAAAGGGATGGGCTAATTGAGGGTATTTTGCCTTTAGCTCAGGTTAAAAGTCTGTTATTTGGTAATAACTTAGTGTCGCTTCCCTTTTGTGTCTACGGTGGTGTTGTTGCAGATAATAAAGAAGCGGCTGATGCCCTTATAGAGGCCGCCTGCAAGCTTGCTGATGGACTAAAAGTTGATGCTCTTGAGTTAAGAAATTCAAAAATCTCCGGCAGAAACTGGCCAGAAAAATCTCTTTATTATACGTTTCGACGTTCTATTTCTGAGGACAATGACGCTAACATGAGTGCCATCCCCAGAAAACGTCGTGCGATGATTCGTCAGGGAATTAAAAATGGATTGTTAAGTGAATCAGACGATGGCTGGGAACGTGTTTATAACACCTATGCTGAAAGTGTTCGAAACTTAGGCACTCCCGTTTTTTCTGCGAAATACTTTCGCATTTTACGTGAAGTCTTCAAAAGTGATTGTCGGGTTCTGATGATTACTCATGAAGGGCAGGATGTGGCTGGTTTGATGAGTTTTTACTTTAAAGATCAGGTATTGCCTTACTACGCCGGAAGTTATGAATCAGCTAAGACGCATAAAGCGCATGACTTTATGTATTGGGAGTTGATGCGACGTTCCGGTGAAGAAGGTATCAAGCTTTTTGATTTTGGCAGGAGCAAAGCGGATACCGGGCCTTATTTGTTTAAGAAAGGCTGGGGGTTTGAACCTGAACCTTTGCATTATGAATACTATCTGGTAAAAGCGGATGCCATACCAGAACTCAATCCTAATAACCCCAAATACAAGCTGTTTATTGATGTATGGAAAAAGCTTCCTTTACCTGTAGCAAATAGACTTGGCCCTCTTTTGTCGAGGAGCTTAGGTTGATGAAACCTGCTCTGTTGTTGCTATGTCACCGGATTCCATATCCTCCTAATAAAGGAGATAAAATTCGTGCTTACCATTTACTGAAATTTTTGACAAAGCATTATCGGGTTTGTTTAGGTGCATTCGTTGACGATCCATTGGATTGGAAATATGTACCGGACTTAGAGGGAATTTGTGAAGAAACGTTTTTCGTTAAGCTGAATCCCTTAAAGGCCAAACTGAAATGCATGAAAGGTTTTGTTACAGGTGACGCACTTTCTGTACCTTACTACCAGAGTAACAAATTGCAGAAATGGGTACGTTCTACTATCAAAACGCACAAAATTGAGAAGGCCATGATTGTATCTTCTGTTATGGCACAGTTTTTAGCAGATAAAAACCTTAATTTGAGCAAAAAAATTATTGATATTGTCGATATCGATTCAGACAAATGGCAACAATATTCAGCTAAGAAAAGCTGGCCGATGAGCTGGGTTTATCGTCGTGAAGCACGGACATTATTAGCATATGAAAAACAGGCAGTCGAAGCGTTTGATGCAAGTTTATTTGTGTCATCGGCAGAAGCCGATATGTTTAAAACTAAAATTTCAGCATCCCAGGATAAAATTGGTTACTACAATAATGGTGTAGATAGTCAGTATTTTTCCCCCTTTGAGAACTACTCTAACCCCTTCGCCTCTGCAATTATTCCTCTGGTTTTTACCGGTGCTATGGATTACTGGCCTAATATTGATGCGGTTAGCTGGTTTGTTAAAGAGGTTTTTCCTCGATTACGGAAAACTCATCCTGCTATACATTTCTATATTGTTGGCAGTAATCCTAATGAAGAAGTTCTTAAATTGGCCCTCACTGAAGGCGTCATAGTCACAGGCCGTGTCGAAGATATAAGGCCCTATTTACACTTTGCCTGTGCATCGGTTGCTCCTATGAGGATTGCCCGGGGAATTCAGAATAAGGTTTTAGAAGCGATGGCTATGGAAAAAACTGTCATTGTCAGTGTTATGGGTCTGGAAGGTATAAATGCTGAAAATGGCTTGGAGGTAGTGGTCGCTAATACCGTTGATGAATATATTAAGGCAGTGAATGAGGTGCTGAATAACTCATTCGATAATATGGGTGCAGCTGCCAGGCAGCGGGTTAAAAATGACTTTAATTGGGCTGAAAGTCTCCCCACGGTAATGGATTTGCTGGAAAGCAATAATCAGGAAACGCAATTATGACAATGGCCGCCAGAAATAATATGGAAATATCGAAACAAACGGGTTGGCGTTATTTTCTTCCAGTAGTCGTCATTTATCTGTTGCTGTATACAGCCTTGTTTTATGAAACGCTTGGATCGATGGTGTCTATTTGGATGCGTTCTGAAACCTTTACACATGCATTTTTAATACTACCTATTTCTATATGGTTAGTATGGGAAAAAAGACAGCATTTACAATATGAGCAGCCAAAACCTTCATGGTTAGGCATGATTGCGCTGACTGGGTGTGGTTTTGTTTGGTTGTTTGGTTATTTGGTTGATGCGCTTGTCGTTCAGCAGTTCGCATGGGTGGCAGCATTTATATCGGGTGTTTGGGCCATTCTTGGTAATAGGGTCGCGTGGGCGATTGCGTTTCCGTTAGCATTTCTTCTGTTTATGATCCCTTTTGGTGAAGATTTAGTGCCGGCGATGATGGAGTTTACCGCTGATTTCACGGTAGCTATGGTAAGGCTGACAGGAATACCTGTTTATAGGGAAGGACTTTTTTTTAGTCTGCCCTCCGGTAACTGGTCGGTAGTGGAGGCTTGTAGTGGTATTCGTTACCTGATTGCATCGCTTACGTTAGGTTGTTTGTATTCCTATCTAACTTATACGAGTCTCAAAAAACGTCTGATATTTATTGCCTTCTCCATTATTGTGCCTATTATTGCTAATGGGTTAAGAGCATACATCATTGTAATGCTGGGTCATGTTAGTGATATGACAGTAGCGACAGGTGTTGATCATCTTGTTTATGGCTGGGCATTCTTCGGGGTTGTTATTTTCATAATGATAATAATAGGCTCCAGATTTAGAGATGAAGAAGTTGGAGTAATGGAAAATCTTAAAACTAAAGCGATTTCTAATGAAAAGAGGTATAGCTTCCGTCAAGTTACTCAAACTGCAGTATTCACAATCCTCTTGATTGCTTTTTGGCCTGCACTTGCCTATTTAATAGATAGAAGTGAAACTGTTCCGAATGATGCAGCCAATGTCAAAATATTACCGCTTCAAGACGTAGCAAGCTTAAACATGATTGATAAGCCAGATTGGACTTGGCAGCCCGGTACTTCTCAAATTGATGTGTCATCACAGTTCTTTGAAAAAGAAGGACTTCAAGTGGGTGTTTATTTACAATATTTATTTGCTCGTAAAGAGGGTGCCGAGCTTATTAATTCACAAAATTTATTACTAGATCCTAATCAGGATGAATGGCGTATTATCGCTGAACGCGATAGGAAGTTAACTCTTAACGCCAGGGATATTGTCGTAAAGGAAACTGTATTAAAGGGAGAGAGTTCTCAATTGTTAGTTTGGTCCTGGTATCGGATTGGGGAGCATTATACATCTAGCAAATACATTGCCAAACTTATTGAGGGCGTTAACAGGCTAACTTTTGGCAGAAAGGACGAAGGTCAAATTATAATAGTCATGCCTATTGATGAAAAATTAAAATCTACACACGATATAAGTTTATTACAAAGTGCAGTTAATGAAATTTTGCCGAAAATAGAAAAAATCACAGATAAAGTAGCTGTTGAAAATAATGAGTATTAATAAACCCCCTTCATTGATAGTGCATATAATTTATGAACTAGGCACAGGTGGTTTAGAAAATGGATTGGTTAACATTATTAACCGAATGCCATCTGAACGATATCGACACGTCATCATTTGTCTTACGCATGCAACTGACTTCTCGAATCGTATAACAGCGCCTGATGTTAATGTTATTGAACTACATAAACAATCGGGTCATGATTTGTCTGTTTACTGGCGCCTTCAGAAAATAATATGGAAATTGAAACCCGATATCGTCCATACCAGAAATTTGGCAGCACTTGAGATGCAAGCGTTGACTATTCTTACTCTCGGAACGAAAAGAATTCATGGTGAACATGGTCGTGATATATATGATCTGGATGGTAAAAATAAACGATATAACCAATTTAGAAAATTAATGAGTCTCTTTGTTCATCAATACACAGTAGTTAGCAAAGATTTAGAAAATTGGCTCAATCAGACTGTTAATATACCTGGTAAGAAGATTAAGCAAATATATAACGGTGTAGATCTATCTAGGTTTTATCCCGCCAAAATTAAAAAACTAGATCTATTACCCAAAAGCCTTCGTGTTGATGATGCAATAATTCTTGGTACGGTAGGTCGTATAGCAGAGGTTAAAGATCAAAGCACTTTATTAAAGGCTTTCAATATCTTATTAAAAGAAAATGCTCAGCTATCTGGTCGGTTGCGTTTAATAATAATTGGAGAAGGTCCCCTATATAACTCATTAGCAGATGAAGTCTCTTCTTTGGGCCTGGTTGATAAGGTGTGGATGCCCGGAGACAGGAGTGATATCCCTGAATTACTTCGATTGATGGATACATTTATTTTACCCTCTTTAAATGAAGGTATTTCTAATTCTATATTGGAAGCCATGGCGACCGGGTTGCCTGTTGTTGCAACTAACATTGGTGGTAATCCTGAGCTGGTTGATGAAGAAACGGGATGCTTAGTCACCGTTGGTGACTTTAATGGCTTAGCCAGTGTTCTGAATGATTTAGTAAGTAATCAAGAAAAAATGCGTGCTATGGGTTTAGCAGGCCTTGAAAAAATACAAAGTGAATTTGACTGGGATAGAACTGTTGCTAACTATCTTGAAATCTATGATGACTTAGTTAGATAGCTGTTAGTAAACCTGATAACGAGGCTTAAAAATCGATGTGCGGCATTGTAGGAATTTTCGACATAAAAGGCGAAACAGAGTTCTCTTGTGACTTGATTTCAAGGATGAATGAGACGCAGCACCATCGGGGACCAGATGAAGGAGGCATTCACCTTGAAGCTGGTATCGGGTTAGGGCACCGACGTCTATCAATAATTGATTTATCATCCGGCCAGCAGCCTTTGTTCAATGAAGATTCATCAGTAGTCGTTACCTATAATGGTGAAATATACAACTTCCAAGAGCTTTCTGTAGAACTAAAAGCATGCGGCCATATTTTCAAAACACATAGTGATACGGAAGTTATTGTTCACGCATGGGAGGAGTGGGGTGAGGCATGTGTAGAACGTTTTAGAGGGATGTTTGCATTCGGGCTTTGGGATAGAAATAAAAAAGTTCTATTTTTGGCTCGAGACCGGTTAGGTATCAAACCACTTTTCTATGCTCTATTGCCGAATAATACAGTTGCATTTAGTTCTGAGCTAAAGGCACTTAAAACTCTGGAAAATCTTCCGCGTGAAATTGAACCTAAATCTATAGAAGATTATTTCACTTTTGGTTATGTTCCTGAGCCTAGGACAATATATAAACAAGTATATAAGCTTCGTCCTGGCCATACACTTTCTATAAAAAAGGGTGGCGACTTTCCTGAGCAAATAGAGTATTGGGATATCCCATTTGTGCCGCTTATCTCTTCCACAGAAGAATCCTTATGCAAGGAGTTGGTTGAGAGAATGAGAGAGGCCGTCGATATTCGCATGGTTGCAGAAGTACCTTTAGGCGCTTTTTTATCAGGCGGCGTTGATTCAAGCGCAATAGTGGCCATGATGGCTGGACTTCAGGATAAACCTGTTCATACCTGCTCTATTGGTTTTAAAGAAAAGCTGTTTAATGAGACAGCGTATGCAAAACAGGTTTCAGCCCAATATAAAACCGACCACTTTGAAGGAGTGGTCGATAGTGATGATTTTAATCTTTTAAATCAATTAGTTGATTTGTATGATGAACCATATGCGGACAGTTCTGCAATACCAACGTACAGGGTGTGTGAACTGGCCAAAAAACAGGTTACAGTTGCTTTATCCGGAGATGGAGGCGACGAAAACTTCGGAGGGTATCGCCGTTACCGCTGGCATATGAATGAAGAAAAAGTTCGTTCCCTAATGCCGCTAACAATTAGAAAACCGCTATTTACAGCTTTGGGCAAATGGTATCCCAAAGCAGATTGGGCACCTAAAATATTTAGAGCTAAAACAACGTTTCAAAGTTTGGCCAGGAGTTCAGTTGAAGGATATCTTCATACGGTGTCGTTATTAACCGAAGAGCAGCGTGAATTACTTTTTAGCGATAAGTTAAAAGGCATGTTAGAGGGTTATAGCTCTATGGAGGTATTTAAATATCATGCTGAAAAGTGCCCTAGTAAAGATCCGTTATCGTTGATTCAATACTTAGATATGAAAACGTATTTAGTGGGGGATATTTTAACAAAAGTAGATAGAGCTAGCATGGCTCACTCCCTCGAAGTCCGAGTGCCCTTGCTTGATCATAAGTTTATAGAATGGACATCAAGATTGCCGGCCACGTTAAAACTCAAGGGGCAGGAAGGTAAGTATATACTAAAAAAATCCCTCGAATCGTATATGACTAATGACGTGCTCTATCGTGATAAAATGGGATTCGCTGTACCTCTTGCTAAATGGTTTAGAGGACCTCTAAAAGAGAAAGTAACCGAATCACTTTTGAATGGACATATAAAGGAAAGCGGGTTATTTAACCTGGACTTTATAAAGAATGTTATTGAACAACATCAGAGCGGAAAACGAGACTACAGTGTAATTATTTGGACATTACTTATGTTTGATACATTTTTAGAACGAGAAATAGATGCAGCTGTTTGATTTAGCTATAAGGAAAAATGTTACGTGAAAATCTTACATATACTAGATCATTCTATTCCGTTACACAGTGGTTATACATTTAGAACCCGCTCTATTTTGAAACAACAACGCAAGCTAGGCTGGGAAACTGAACATGTTACTTCCGGAAAGCATACGCTGGATTCCCCCTCAGTCGAAAATGTCGAAGAATTTCTGTTCTACCGATCACCCAAGAAATCTTCAATACTCCATAAACTCCCTTTATTCGACCAATTATCAATTATTGAACAGTTAACCAAAAGGGTGTGTCAGGTTATTGAAGAAACTAACCCTGATATTCTACATGCCCATTCACCCGCTTTAACAGGAATAGCCGCGCTTAGAGCTGGACGAAAGTATGGTCTTCCGGTGGTATATGAGTGTAGAGGATTTTGGGAAGATGCAGCCGTTGATCATGGGACGTGTAAGGAAGATGGTATTCGCTACAAACTGACAAGAGCATTAGAAACATATGTCTTTAACCGCGCAGACGCTGTTACGACTATATGTGAAGGGCTACGCAAAGATATTACAGGCAGAGGAATAGCGGATGATAAAATCACTGTCATCCCTAATGCTGTTGATATTGAAAATTTTAGTGTCATTACACAAAGTGATTCAGTATTACTCGAGAAGCTAAACTTAAAAGATAAAATAGTACTCGGATTTATAGGCTCTTTTTATGCATACGAGGGGCTTCTGCTGTTATTGGATGCACTGCCCGCAATGATCGCTAAGAATTCCGATATCCGGTTGCTGTTGGTTGGCGGCGGCCCTCAGAATGACTTAATAGAGAACAAAATCCGGTCCTTAAATCTACAAGAATATGTGATAAATACAGGCCGTGTTCCTCATGCAGAGGTTAAAGCCTATTACAGTTTAGTGGATTTATTCATATATCCTCGCTTAGCGATGCGCTTAACTGAGTTAGTCACTCCTCTAAAGCCTTTAGAAGCTATGGCTCAAGGTAAATTGGTAGTTGCGTCAGATGTAGGAGGGCACAAGGAGTTGATTGAAGAGGGTGTTACAGGTAGATTATTTAAAGCCGGTGATAAAAAAGATCTGGCCCGTGTGGTGCTGGAAGTATTAGAACAAAAAGAAAGTTGGAATTCATATATATCGAAAGGTAGACGATATGTAGAAGAATACCGCAACTGGCCGACTAGCGTTGATAAATATAAAGATGTTTACCCCAAATTATTAAAGCTTAAGCATGATTAATTTACTTGTTATAACTTCATTATTTCCCAATTGCATGCAGTATAGGCATGGTATTTTTGTTGAAACAAAACTGAAGAAAATACTTAAAACAGGTGACGTTAATGCAGTGGTGATTGCTCCTGTGCCATGGTTTCCATTTAAAAATAAATATTTTAGTCGTTACTCCGTTTATGCCAATGTACCAAAGACTGATGTGAGGTATGGCGTGACGGTTTACTATCCCAGATATTTAGTCATACCAAAAATAGGCATGCTGCTCACACCCTTTATGATGGCGTTATCAATTTATTTGACCACGTTCAAGGTGAAAAAATCAGGCTATAAATATAATCTAATAGATGCGCACTACTTTTACCCTGATGGAGTCGCGGTATCAATTGTTGCAAAGATACAAAATTTACCTCTTGTCATATCTGCGTTGGGTTCGGATATAAATGTAATTGCAAACTCATTCTTTCCCAAGAAAATGATATTGTGGGCGGCAAAAAAAGCAGGAGCATCAATTACGGTTTCCAGAGCATTGAAAGACCGCATGGTACAAATGGGTGCCGACTCGAAAAAAATTAATGTTTTACGAAATGGAGTAGATCTTAATTTATTTTGCCCATTGAATAGAGACGTTATTAGAAAAAAATATGGCCTTAAAAAGAACACTCTGATAAGTGTTGGTAATTTAATAGAGTTAAAAGGACACGACCTTATTATAAAAAGCTTATTAAAACTACCTACGTGTGAATTGCTTATTGTAGGCGGTGGAGAGCTAGAAGATAAGCTAAAAGAATTAGTGTCTAAGCTTAATCTTTGTGATCGGGTTCGTTTTATGGGGACAGTGAAACAAGATCAATTAGCAGAGTTGTTTAATGCCTCAGATATTATGGTTCTTGCCTCTAGTAGAGAAGGGTGGGCAAATGTTTTATTAGAATCTATGGCGTGCGGGACAGCAGTTGCGGCTACAGCGGTTGGCGGAACACCCGAAGTCATTCAATCTGAATATGCTGGTTTACTTATAAAAGAACGCACTTCAGAGTGCATTGCTGCAACAATTCAGAATTTAATTACTTCTAATAGAAGTAGACAAAAGACAAGAGAATACGCAGAGCTATTTTCCTGGGATGAAGTGGTAGAGGCGCAAGTTAATCTTTATATGAGCGTAAGAAAAAATCATGCGTGATATTTTAATGGTACTAATAGTATTTGGAAGTATTCCTTTTATATTACGTAAACCATATATAGGGATTTTAATGTGGGCATGGCTGAGTTATATGAATCCACATAGATTAGCCTATGGGTTTGCATATGATATGCCGTTTGCCCAGATTATTGCGTTGGTTTTATTT